>JBEBBF010000001.1:0-3043 GCA_041158545.1 Pseudomonadota bacterium
GTGGAAGTGGCGGCGGCGGTGATCCTGCGCGAGAACGGGGAAGAATTCCTGTTGGCGCGGCGGCCGGAGAGCAAGGTTTACGCCGATTACTGGGAATTCCCCGGCGGCAAGCTGGAGGCCGGTGAGAGCGTTTATCAGGCCCTGTGCCGGGAGTTGCAGGAGGAGCTGGCGGTGAAGGTCACGGCGGCGACGCCCTGGCTGACCCGGCAGTTCGATTATCCCCACGCCACGGTGCGCCTGCATTTCTGGCGGGTGACCGCCTGGGAGGGGGAAATCCAGCCGGTGGAACATAGCGGCATCGTCTGGCTGCGCCGCGGGGAAACGCCGACGCTGGCGCCGATCCTGCCGGCCAACGGGCCGATCATCAAGGCGCTGGCGCTGCCGACGGTGATGGCGATCAGCAATATCGAGGAAAACGGCGAGGACCACGAGCTGACCCGGCTGGAGGAAGCTCTGGCCGGCGGGCTGCGCCTGTTCCAGTTGCGCGACAAGCACATGAGCGGCGGCGAGCGGCTGTGGCAGACCGAGGCGATGCTGGCGCTGATCCGGCCGCGGGGCGGGCTGCTGGTGGTCAATGACGACGTGAAGATCGCCGAGCTGGCGCGGGCCGACGGGGTGCATCTGTCGTCCTGCTGTCTGGCCGGTTGCCGGCAGCGCCCGGAGTTCGAGTGGGTCGGCGCGTCCTGCCACAATCGGGCGGAACTGCAGCGGGCGGCGGAGCTGGGGCTGGATTACGTGCTGCTCGGCCCGGTGTTGCCGACGCCGACGCATCCGGAGCAGCCGGGGCTGGGCTGGGCGGAATTCGCTCAGCTGGTCGCAGAAACGCCGATTCCGGTGCTGGCGCTGGGCGGCATGCAGTATGCGGATCTGGCGACTGCCCAGGCCCATGGCGCCCACGGCATCGCGATGATGCGCGGCTGGTAAGCCGGACTCAGCTTCCCAGGCTGTCGGCGCTGCCGCCTTCGGCGGACGGCGCTTCTTCCTGCACCGGTACCCGGTAGGACTCGTCGGCCCAGCAGCCGAGGTCGATCATCTTGCAGCGTTGCGAGCAGAAGGGCCGGTGCGGGTTTTCCGGCGACCAGGGCGACGGATCGCCGCATTGCGGGCAGGTGACGGTGCGGACGGGGGTGTTCATCGGGCAATCAATCCGGGAAAAGGCCTGGGTCCGGTCGACAGCAACACGGGCTGCACAACAAGACCGGGAAGGGCCGGCAGTGTAGCCGAAACCTTCCCGGCGGCGGGGCGGCGCTCAGGCCGGATAGGTGTTGATGTTGAGCTTCAGTTTCGGCAGGTAGCCGTTGCTCATGCTGTGATCCTCGAACAGCGGCAGACCCGGCTGCAACTCGCTGAGGTCGTCCAGCACGGCCTTGGTGCAGTCGATGAAACGGTACCAGTAGCCGATGTCGTCGCTCAGCTTGCCGTCCTTGTCCAGGTAGAGATAGTTGCCGATGTGGCTGTAGGTCATCAGCCGGCCCGGCACCCGGGTCACGATGTCTTCCTTATTGACGAAGCGGAAGGCGCGGGATTTGAAGTCGGCGTTGAAGCGGTCGGCGAAGTCCCGGTCGCCGGTGCGCGGCTGGCCGAAGGTGTAGAGCCCATAGACCGGCTTGTCCTCCTGGCGCAGCTTGGCGGTGGCCAGCGTCGCCAGCGCGGCGCCCAGGCTGTGGCCGGTGATCCACAGTGCCTGGCCCTTGGTCTGCATCTGGTCGATGGCGGCGCGGACTTCCTGCCAGACGTAACTCAGCGCCTTCAGGAAGCCCTTGTGCACCTGGCCGTAGGGGCCGGGGACCAGATCGAATTCCGCATCGCTCAGCCAGTCGGTCAGCTTGTTGGGTTCGGTACCGCGAAACGCCAGGATCAGCATGTCGTCGTTGCCGGCCAGGAAGGCCTGGGTTTCCTGGCGATCAAAAAAGCGGCACTGGTGGAAACCCCAGGTGCCGACTTCGGCCGCGATCTTGTCGCCGTTTTCGTAAGCGAGGTCGGCGGCACGGCCCAGCCAGTAGGCGTTTTCCGGGCGGTACTTGGCGGTGTTGGGGAAAAAGGTGAACAGATCGGTGCTCATCGGGCCAGTCTCCTTGTTATTCCGGCGGCGGATGCCGCTGGCGAAGCGGCATGATGCCTGACTTCGACCGCCATCTGCATTTATTGCCGGTTTTTTCCAGGGGACTTGCAGCGATTTTTTCGTGGTCGTCATCCCCCTTTTCGGCGAAAGACAACCGGCCCGGTTTGGGTTATAAACAGTCTCTTTTATTCCTCCAGCGGGGCAAGAACGGCCATGTTCAAGCGAATCGACGACCTGATTCTGTTTGCGGCCCTCGGTTTTGGCGCACTTTATGTGCTGACCGGGCAGTGGTGGTCGGGCGTCGATGCCCGGCTGGTGCTGGCGCTGGTCCTGTTCTTCATCGCCGTCAGCCTGATCATCGCCCGCCACGAAAAGAAGAAGTGGCAACAGAAGCAGCAGCATCGGATGGGCGAGCTGGAAGGCGTCATGAAGGAATACGAGCAACTGGCCGGACAGGCGATGCAGGTTGCCGATTTGCAGATTCGCCGGCTGGAAAAGGAAATCGACGAGGCGCGCAGCCTGATCCGCTCGGCGATGGACAAGCTCTCCGGCAGCCTGACCGGGCTGCAATCCCAGTCCAGCAACCAGCGGCAGATGCTGCACACCCTGGTCGATGAAATGCTGCAGCTGACCAGCGACGGCGACGCCCACGAGGCGGAAAGCCAGGGCCTGCAGCGCTTCTTCAACGAAACCCACGCGCTGATCGGCGAATTCGTCCAGAAGGTCAGCGAATTGAAGGACAACAGCGCCCGGATCGCCGGCAATTTCGAGCAGATGAAGTCGGAGGTCGAAGCCATCTCCAAGCTGCTCGACGACGTGTCCCAGATCACCCGCCAGACCGACCTGCTGGCGCTCAATGCCGCCATCGAAGCGGCGCGGGCCGGGGAAGCCGGCCGCGGCTTCGCGGTGGTCGCCGACGAAGTCCGCAACCTTGCCGCCCGCACCAACAGCTTCAGCGGCCAGATCCGTTCGGCGCTGAAA
>JBEBBF010000002.1:0-2621 GCA_041158545.1 Pseudomonadota bacterium
GCAGGCCGATGGTCGAGCAGACGCAGGAATTCTTGAAGATGTTGAGGAATTCCGAGGTCAGGGGCGGCACGATCAGCCGGAAGGCCAGCGGCAGCGTGATGTGGCGATAGGTCTGGCTGCGGCTCAGGCCCAGCGCCAGCCCGGCGAGCTGCTGGCCGGCGGGCAGCGCCTGGATGCCGGCGCGGACCTGCTCGGCGACGCGGGCGCTGGTGAACAGCCCCAGGCAGAGCAGCGCCGCCAGAAACTGCTGCAGCACCGGGTTCAGCTGCTTGAAGGCGTCACCCCAGGCCGTGGGCAGCAGTTCCGGCAGCACGAAATACCAGATGAACAACTGCACCAGCAGCGGGATATTGCGGAACACCTCGACCCAGGCGGCGCCCAGCCCCTGCGGCAGCCGGCCGGGCAGGGTGCGCAGCACGCCGATCAGCCCGCCCAGCAGCAGCGCCAGCAGCCAGGCGGACAGGGAAAGCTGCAGCGTCATCTTCAGCCCGGAGAGCATCCAGCCGGCGTAGGTGTCGCTGCCAACCGCAGTGGTCTCGAAAAAGACGCCCCAGTTCCACTGGTAAGCCATGGCGCCGCCCGCCGGGACTCAGTCGAAAGCCCGGTCGTTGGGCGCCTTGTACAGCGCCTTCATTTCGTCGGAGAGCGGCATGTTGAGGTTCAGGCCCTTGGGCGGAATCGGGTTGAGGAACCACTTGGCGTAAATCTTTTCGGCGGCGCCGGAGCGCATCGCCGTGGTCAGCGCCGCATCGACCCGCTTCTTGAACTCGGGATCGTCCTTGCGCAGCATGCAGCCGTAGGCCTCGCGGGATTGCGGCGTGCCGGTGACGACCCAGTCGCCGGGGCGCTTGGCCTTGGCCATTTCGCCGAACAGCAGCGCGTCGTCCATCATGAAGGCGACCGCCCGCCCGGTTTCCAGCGTCAGGAAGGCTTCGCCGTGGTCCTTGGCGGAAATGATGTTCATGCCCAGCGCCTTTTCCTCGTTCATCCGCCGCAGCAGCCGTTCCGACGTGGTGCCGGCGGTGGTGACCACGTTGCGGCCGGCGAGGTCGGCGAAGTCGCGGACGCCGCCATCCTTCTTGCCCATCAGCCGGGTGCCGATGATGAAGATCGACGTGGAAAAGCCGACCTGCTTTTGCCGTTCGGTGTTGTTGGTGGTCGAGCCGCATTCCAGATCGACCGAGCCGTTCTGCAGCAGCGGAATGCGGTTGGAGGAGGTTACCGGCAGCAGCTTCACCTCCAGCTTCGGCAGTTTCAGCTCCGCCTTCAGCGCCTCCACCACCAGCAGCATCAGCTCGTGGGAGTAGCCGACCACCTGCTGGCGGTCGTCGTAATAGGAAAAGGGAATCGAGGATTCCCGGTGGCCGAGGGTGATGCTGCCGGTGTCGCGGATTTTCTTCAGCGTGCCCGTGTCCTGGGCGAAGACGGGCAGGGCGGTCAGCAGGGCGGCCAGGGCCAGGGCAGGGCGGAACATGGCGGGGTCTCCGGTTTCGGTGGTGGGCGGGCAGCAAGTGGCGAAAAGGTAGTCAGTTGCGGCCCGGCGCGCAACCGGGGCGACCAGGGCCGCGGTTGCGCGGGGGCGTAACGGCCGGGCGGGATCGGTGTAGGCTTGCCGACCGCCGCCGCCCGCGGGCTTTTCCGAGGGGTGGGCTTTCGCTATACTCTACAAAATCACTCAACAATTAGCCCTCGCCCCGGCGGGGTTGGGCAGACTGGAGAAATCATGGCTGTGACGCTGGAAGCCGTGCAGGCGGCGCTGAAGGAATTGCAGGATCCCAACACCCAGAAGGACTACCTGAGCAGCCGGGCGGCGAAGAACATCCGCATCGACGGCGCCGACGTCAGCCTGGACATCGAGCTGGCCTACCCGGCGAAAACCCAGATCGACCCGATCCGCCGCGAAGTCATCGCCGCGCTGAAGGCGCTGCCCGGCATCGGCAACGTCTCCGCCAATGTATATAGCAAGATCGTCGCCCACAGCGTCCAGCGCGGCGTCAAGCTGCTGGGTGGCGTCAAGAACATCATCGCCGTGGCCTCCGGCAAGGGCGGCGTCGGCAAGAGCACCACCGCGGTGAATCTGGCGCTGGCGCTGGCCCAGGAGGGCGCGACGGTCGGCCTGCTCGACGCGGACATTTACGGGCCGTCGCAGCCGCAGATGCTGGGCATCGCCGGCGAGCAGCCCCAGTCGGCCGATGGCGCCTCGATGGAGCCGCTGGAAGCCCACGGCATCCAGGCGATGTCGATCGGCTTCATGGTCGATGCGGAAACCCCGATGGTCTGGCGCGGCCCGATGGTGACCCAGGCGCTGGACCAGTTGCTGAACCAGACCAACTGGCGCGATGTCGATTACCTGATCGTGGACATGCCCCCCGGCACCGGCGACACCCAGCTGTCACTGGCGCAGAAGGTGCCCGTGACCGGCGCGGTGATCGTCACGACGCCGCAGGACATCGCGCTGCTCGACGCGAAGAAAGGCCTGAAGATGTTCGAGAAGGTCGGCATCCCGATCCTCGGCATCGTCGAGAACATGGCCGTGCACATCTGTTCGAATTGCGGCCACGCGGAGCACATCTTCGGTGCCGATGGCGGCAGGAAGATGGCCGAGCAGTACGAGGTCGAAT
>JBEBBF010000003.1:0-4401 GCA_041158545.1 Pseudomonadota bacterium
CGTGCTGTTTCTCACCGGCCATGGCGACGTCCCCATGGCCGTCGCCGCGCTGAAACAGGGCGCGTTCGACTTCTTCGAAAAACCCTTCAACGACAAGGAACTGGTGCAACGGGTGCTGGAAGCCCTGGAAAAGGACGCCCAGCGTCGTCGCCAGGCCGCCAGTAACGACCACATCACCAGCCGGCTGGCCAGCCTGACCGGCCGGGAAAAGCAGATCATGGAGCTGGTCCTCGCCGGCAAGTTCAACAAGGTCATCGCCGAGGAACTCAACATCAGCATGCGCACCGTCGAGGTCCACCGGGCGAACCTGTTCGACAAGATGGGGGTCAAGACCGCGGTCGAACTCGCCCAGTTGCTCGGCGCCAACCGCTGACCGCAGGGCGCCGGGAATCCGTAACACTCGCCCGCGCCGGGGCTTGATGCGACAATCCGCGCCTTTTGCTTGGCGTCATCCCCATGTTGGAGTCGTTTTTACCCCACGGACTGGCCACTTAACTGACCGGCGGCCTGATTCTCGGCAGCGGCATTGCGCTGCTTTTTCTCAGCACCGGGCGTCAGGGCGGCATCAGCTCCTCGTTCTCCGCGGCCTGGTGCGGCCTGCTGCGCAAGCCCTTTTTCCAGCAGCAAGCCCTGCTGCAAAGCCGTAACTGGCGGCTGCTCTACGCGCTGGGTCTTGTTCTCGGCGGTCTGCTCTACGTCAGCCTCGGCCTGCCCTGGCAAACCACGACGCTGCCGCTGTGGAAATTCGCCGTCGGCGGCGTGCTGATCGGTTTTGGCGCCCGGCTGGGGGGTGGCTGCACCTCCGGCCACGGCATCTGCGGCATGGCCTCCCTGTCCCCCGGCTCCCTGGCCATGGTGGCCATTTTCCTGCTGACCGGCATGGCCACGGCCCTGGTCTGCCGGCTGCTGGGGATCTGAACATGGCGATGAACCTGCTATTCACGCTGCTCAGCGGACTGCTGTTTGGTTTTGGCCTGGCCTGGGCAACGATGATCCGGCCGGAGTCGGTCCTCAACTTCCTCACCTTCCAGGATCTCGGCCTGCTGCTGGTGCTGGGCGGCGCGGTCGGACTGAATCTGCTGGTGTTCCAGCTGCTGCCGCGGTTGCGCGCCCGCCCGCTGTGGGGTGAGCAATTCGAGTCGCGGCCGTTCCAGCTGGACCGGCAAAGCCTGATCGGCGGCGTGCTGTTCGGTCTGGGCTGGGGGCTGTGCGGCGTCTGCCCCGGTCCGGCGCTGGCCGGGCTGGCCACGGGTCAGGGCGAAATCCTGCTGGCCCTGGCCGGCATCCTGGTCGGCGCCGGCCTGCACGGCCTGTGGGCCGGACGGCGCTGATCAGCCACTGCGGCGCAGGCAGGCCGCCAGCGCCGAATCCATCGTCGCCAGATGCGCGGCGAACCACTCCGGCAGATGCCGGACATACTCCCGCGCCAGCCTGATCCGCCCACTGCGGGCGGCCCGGCCGAAGTAAGCCAGCTCGCCCAGCACCCGCAGGTGCTCGCTTTCATGTTCGCCGATGGCCGGAAAGCGGCAGTGGCGCATCAGCCGCCCTTCCTGCTCGAAGTGCAGCCGGCAATGCTGCAGCACCGCCTGCAACAGCTCCGGAAAATCCGGGTCGGGGGCCAGCAGCAGCGCATCGACCTGGGCGACGAACGCCTGGTGGGTGGCATCCATTTCCGCCACCCCCAGGGCATGGGCTTCCTGCCAGGGCATCAGATCGCCCCGTGGGTTTCCCGCTTGGCGTTGTTGGTGTTCTGCAGCGCCACTTCCAGCGTCGTCGTCGGGTATTTGAAGCGGTGGGTCTTCAGCGCTTCATAAACCGTCACCACCTTGTCGGCGGCGCTCTGGCCCTTGAAATCGCCCTTTTCCAGCGCGACGAGGTCGATCAGCTCGTTCCAGACCATGCCCTGGATCAGCGGGATGAACACCGCGTTGCAGGCGCCGAGCGGGGCGATGAAGGCTTCGGGGATGTTCACCGTGAACAACACGGCCAGGGTGTCCGCCGCCAGATCGCTGCCGTACTTCTCCAGCAGGGCCGGCACGTACTGCAGCTCGTCCAGCGAACCGACGAACAGCTTCAGCGTGTCGCCGCTGCCCAGCAGGATCGCCTGCTTGAGCAATTCCACCGGCGGCTTGCGCCGGCCGTGGGCGTCGGCGACTTCACCTTCCTTCAGGATCAGTTCGCCGCGGTAGGCGGCCCAGCCGGCGCTGGAAGCGGCTTCCTTGAAGTTGGCATTGAAAAACAGGGGTTCATAACGGTCGAGCAGCATGGTTTCTCCTTGGATTGAGGGTGATGGGTTCAGGCCGGCTGCGCCGCCCCGATGAATTCGAACAGGTCGGCTTCGACGATCTCCAGGCCGATGCGCTGGCAAAAACGCCGCTCCTTGGGTGTCGGCTCGGGAATCAGCACCCAGCCGGCGGGCTGGGCGGCGGCGTAGATGATGTCGGCCATCACCATCCGCTCGGTGTCCCGGTTCAGGCGCAGGCCCAGCAGCAGGTACTGCTTACCCTGGCGCAGCGCCTTGATCTCCGGTGGAATCGAAAAACCGCCCATCAATTCGGTGATGAAATCGACGTAATCGGCGTCGGAGGCGATGTAGCTCGGCTCCGGCCGCGGCGTGCCCATCGGCTTGAACAGCACCGGCAGCCCGCTATCGATCACGCTGGTCGGGCTGTAGGCCGCGCCATCCCAGCGATAAAGCTTGTAGCGGAAGTCGGTGCCGCCGATCCGGGCGATGCCGACGATCAGCGTGTGCGGCCGGTCGGCATAGGAATCCTGCAGTTGGGTATCCCGATTGATGTCGATGACGTAGGACGGCGCCAGCGCCTTCAGCCAGTCATGCACCGCGCCGCGGGTCCAGGGCGTTTCGCCGTAGGTCCGGTTGAGGAATTTGGTCACGGTGCTGCGCCCGCGCTTCAACTCGACATTCATCGCCGCCCGCGGGAATTCGTACATCAGCTTCGGCGCCATCGGCTTGCCGCCATTCATCGCCAGAATCAGCGAATCGCTGTCGGCAGGAATCGGCGCGCCGCTGTCCGGATGGCGGACATCGGCCAGCACGCCCGGCCCGAGGTAGGGAACGATGCTGCCGTCGGCCAGGCCGCCCAGCAGTTTTTCGCGCAGTTCAGGGCTCATGTTTTTTTCTCTGTGGAATTGGGGTACTCCCCCGCAGCAAATTCCACGCCCGGCCCAAACCACTGATCCAACAGGGGTTTCATTGTCAGCCACCGCGGTTTTGTCGCAGATGCGACAGCCTTTGCGACAAGGAAAACACCACCCGGCCGCCGGCCCGCGAACCCGGCCCGAGCGCCTGCGGACAAAGCCGGGCGGCTGCGGCACAATCCCCCTGTTGTAACGTCCCCTTTTGCCACGTCATTTCCAAGCCATCCCGGCACCTTTTCCGCACCTTTTCCGCACCACTCCCACGCCAGCGAAACTCCCATGAGCGGCCCGACCAGCATCATCTACACCGGCGAACCCACCGTGATCCTGCTTGCCGCCAGCCTCGCCGAGGCGGCAGAAGCCTTGCAGGACGCCTACACCGCCGCCGCCGACCAGGAGCGGCAGCACGACGCCCAGCGGGCCGACCGGCAGCAGGCCCAGGCCGGCGCCGCCGCCAGCGGCTGGGCGGCCTTGCAGGCGCAACGCCAGGCCAGCGAATCCCGCTGGCAGCAACTCCGGGAACTCACGGCCAGCCTCCCCGACGCCCCTGCGCTGCAACTGCCCGCCGCCCCGCAGGGCGAAGACCTCCCGGCGCTGCAAAGCTATCTGCGGACGCTGAACGCCCTCTGCGCCCAGCTGGAAGCCCTGCTCGCGGAAAAACTCCCCGCCACCGACGCACGCCTGGCCCGGCTCGACGAACTCGCCGGCCCGGAGCAGCAGGCGCTGAGCCAGCAACTCCAGGCCTACGCCAGCCAGCAAAGCCCGGCGCTGCTGGAAAGCGTCCGCCGGCTGCTGGCCCGGATCGCCCCGCTTGGCGCCTGGCCGACGGCGCTGGCCGAACTGGTGCAACAGCTGCAGCAGCCGCTGACGGCGGAACGGGGCGAAGCCCTGCTGCTGGAATTGCGCCGCCAGGTCCAGTTGCAGCAGGAAGCCGCGGTTCAGGCCGCCCAGGCCACGGTGCTGCGCCACACCCTGCAGGAGTTGGGCTATCAGGTCGAGGACATCGGCGAAACCCTGTTCGTCAGCGGGGGCGTCGTGCATTTCCAGAAGCCCGGCTGGGGCGATTACATGGTGCGGCTGCGGCTGGACCCGACCCGGCAGAGCGCCAATTTCAACGTCGTCCGCGCCGTCGATGCCGGGCAGAACGAGCGCAGCGTGCTCGACCATCTGGCCGAAGACCGCTGGTGCAGCGAATTCCCGGCGCTGCTCAAGGCGCTGGCCGAGCAAGGCCTGCACCTGCAG
>JBEBBF010000004.1:0-5412 GCA_041158545.1 Pseudomonadota bacterium
CCGGGTTTCGCCACGGCTCCTGCGCTGCGCCGCGCTGATGCCGCCACCCGCAAGCATTCCGCAGCTCAGCTCCCCCAATTTGGCGCACCGCCCAAGCCCAAGTACAGTCCGCATCCCGAACCCGCGCCAGCCGCGCTTTTTCCCGCCTTTTCCTGTCGTTGCCACCGCAAACGAAGCCCTGCCGCCGCCCCGCCCATGTATCCCCGCATCCTGCTGAGCACCCTCAACGCCCGTTACATCCATGCCTCCCTGGGCCTGCGCTACCTGCTGGCGAACCTGGGCGATTTGCGCGAGCAGGCGGCGCTGCGGGAATTCAGCCTGGCGCGGCCGCTGGAGGACGTGGCCACCGGGTTGCTGGAAAGCCTGGGGCCGGAAGACGGGCGGCCGCAGATACTCGGACTCGGGGTCTATATCTGGAACGTCAGCGCGACGACGGCGCTGGTGCAGCGGCTGCGGGCCATGCGGCCGGGGCTGATCTTGGTGCTGGGCGGGCCGGAAGTCAGCCATGAATGGGCGGAGCAGGACATCGTCGCGCTGGCGGATTACCTGATCACCGGCTGGGGCGAGCTGAGTTTTCCCCGGCTGTGCCGGGCGCTGCTCGCTGGGGAAAGGCCGGCTGAAAAATGCATCGTCGGCGAACAGCCACCGCTAGACCGCCTGGCGCTGCCCTATGCCGAATACAGCGACAGCGATCTGGCGCAGCGGCACCTCTACATCGAAACCTCCCGCGGCTGTCCGTTCCGCTGCGAATTCTGTCTCAGCGCCCTGGACCGGACCGCCTGGCCGTTTCCGCTGCCGCGCATCCTGGCGGCGCTGGCCTCGCTTTACGCCCGCGGCGCCCGCCAGTTCCGCTTCGTCGATCGTACATTCAACCTCAGCGTCGCCCACGCCGGCGCGATTCTGGAATTCTTCCTCGCCAAGCTGGCTGCCGCGCCGGAACAGCCGCTGTTCCTGCATTTCGAGCTGGTGCCGGACCGCCTGCCCGCGCCGCTGCGGACGCTGATCCTCCGCTTTCCGCCGGGCGTGCTGCAGTTCGAGATCGGCATCCAGAGTTTCGACCCCGAGGTGCAGGCGCGAATCTCCCGCCGCCAGGACAACGCCGCAACCGAGGCCAACCTCAGCTGGCTGCGGCAGGCGACCCAGGCTCATTTGCACACCGACCTGATTTTCGGCCTGCCCGGTGAAACCCTGGCCAGTTTCGCCGCCGGCTTCGACCGCCTGCTGGCGCTGGAGCCCCAGGAAATCCAGCTGGGTGTGCTCAAGCGCCTGCGCGGCACGCCCATCCTGCGCCACAGCGCCGAATGGGCGATGGATTACGACCCGGCGCCGCCCTACGCGCTGCGCGCCAATCGGCTGCTCGCTGCCGAAAGCGTCCGCGACTTCAGCCGGCTGGCCCGTTATTGGGATCTGCTGGCCAATTCCGGCAAGCACCCCCAGGGCGTGGCCTTGCTGTTGCGGGCGGAAACCGCGGCCTTGCCGGACTCGCCCTTTGCCCGTTTCCAGCAGTTTTCCCGCTGGCTGTGGCAACAACGTGAGCAGACCGGCGGTTTCAGCCCGGAAGACCTGACCGACCTGTTGTTCACCTGGCTCAGCAGTGAAGCCGGGCTTGATCCGGCCCTGGTGCGGGCGGCGTTACGGGCGGACTACCTGGGCAGCGGCGCCCGCGGCCATCCCCGCTGCCTGCTCGGGCATCTGCCGAAGTGGCAACACCCGCCACGCGCCCGTCATGCCCTGAGCAGCCGGCAGGCCCAGCACCGGGACCAGGCCGAAGGCGCGGGCAGTTCAGACCACGGCGCCGCGCAGCAGCAGCCCGGCCACGGCCGCGACACTGAGCAAGGGCAGCACGCCAACCCGGAAGCGCAGCAAGGCCAGCAATGACAGGGCCGCCAGCCCGGCGGCGCCCAGGTCCGGCCCGGCGGCGTATCCCTGCGGCCACAGCACCTGACCGGCAAAGAACAACGCCAGATTGAGGATCACCCCGACCACAGCGGCGGTGATGCCGGTCAGCGGCGCGGTGAATTTCAGCTGCCGCTGGCTGCTTTCGATCAACGGCGCCCCGGCAAAGATGAACAGGAAAGAGGGCAGGAAGGTGAACCAAGTGGCGACCAGCGCCCCCAGCGCACCGGCAGCGAACAGCGCATCCGGCCCCAGCAGCGCCTTGCCCTGGCCACCGAGGTAGCCCACGAAGGCCACGATCATGATCAGCGGCCCCGGCGTGCTTTCACCCAGCGCCAGCCCGTCGATCATCTGCCCGGCGCTCAGCCAGGCATGCTGTTCCACCGCGCCCTGGAAAACATAGGGCAATACCGCGTAGGCACCGCCAAAAGTCAGCAGCGCCGCCTGGGTGAAGAAGCGGGCCATCTGGCTATAGTCGTGGCTGCCGCCGAAATACAGCCCCAGGGCCAGCGCCGGCAGCCCGCCGGCGAGCAGGCCGACCCCCAGGATGCGCAGCAGGCGGCCCGGCCGGAAGCGGGCATGGGCCGGCGGCGGGGTGTCGTCATCGTGCAGCGCCGGGCCGTAGCCGGGGGCGGCGGTGTGGCCGTGGCCTCCGGGCGCGAAGGCCTGCGGTGCCCGGCGCCCGCCGAAATACCCGGCCAACGCCGCGGCGGCAATCACCAGCGGGAAGGGCAGATTCAGCGCAAACAGCGCGAGGAAGGCGGCGAGCGCCAGCGCTTGCAAGTAGCGGTTGCGCAGCGTGCGCTGGCCGATCCGCCACGCCGCCTGCAGCACCAGCGCCGTCACCGCCGGCTTGATGCCGTAGAAAACCCCCGCGAGCAAGGGCGTGCCGGCAAAAGCCAGATAGGCCCAGGACAAGCCGATCAGCAGCATGAGCGAAGGCAGCACGAACAGGATGCCGGCGACCAGACCGCCGGCCGTGCGGTGCAGCAGCCAGCCGAGGTAGGTCGCCAACTGTTGCGCCTCCGGGCCGGGCAGCAGCATGCAGTAATTGAGGGCGTGCAGGAAACGTCGCTCCGACAGCCAGCGCCGTTGCTCGACCAGCTCCCGGTGCATCAATGCAATCTGCCCGGCCGGCCCGCCGAAGCTGATGCAGCCCAGCTTCAGCCAGAAGCGGCTGGCTTCGGCAAATCCGGGGGCTTGCGGGGCAGGGCTGGCGGGGGAGTTGGGCATGGCTGAACTCGGGCAGGGGAGGGCAGATTGTGCCCGGCGGCGGCATTTCGACAAACCGCAGCAGCGAGGCTGTTAAAATTTACAGTCTTTCGTTTACCACCGCATGACCAGGAGAACCCGCCGTGATGCCCGTTCTGCAACGCCCGCTGGCTTTTGTCGATCTGGAAACCACCGGGGCGACGCCGACCAGGGACCGGATCACCGAAGTGGCCGTGGTCAGCTGGGACGGGGAAAGCGTGCAGCGCTGGAGCCAGTTGCTCGATCCCGGCCAGCCGATTCCCGCGTTCATCGCCAGGCTGACCGGCATCGATGACCGGATGGTCGCCGGGCAGCCGGTTTTTGCCGACATCGCGCCGGCCTTGTGGCAGCGGCTGCAGGGCCATGTCTTCGTCGCCCACAACGCCCGCTTCGACTATGGCTTCCTGAAAAACGAATTCCGCCGGGTCGGGCTGGAACTGCGGCTGCCGGTGCTCTGCACGGTCAAACTTTCCCGGCGGCTGTTTCCCCAGCATCGCCGGCACAACCTGGACAGCCTGATCGACCGCCATGGTTTGCAGGTCGAACAGCGCCACCGGGCGCTGGCCGACAGCGAGGCGATTTACCAGTTCTGGCTGCAGGTGCAGGGCAGCGTCTTGCCGGCGCGGCTGGAGGCGGTGCTGCGGGAATTGCTGGCCCGGCCCAGCCTGCCGCCGCATCTCGACCCGGAACTGGTCGATGAGCTACCGGAAAGTCCCGGCGTCTATCTGTTTTATGGCGACGACGACTTGTGCCTCTACATCGGCAAGAGCCGGCAACTCCGGCAGCGGGTCATGGCCCACTTCTCCGCCGATCACGCTTCCGCCAAGGAAATGAGCCTGTCGCAGCAGGTCCGGCGGATCGACTGGATCGAATGCGCCGGGGAAATCGACGCGCTGCTGACCGAATCGCGGCTGATCAAGGAAAGGCAGCCTTCGCTGAACCGGCAGCTGCGCCGGCAAAAGGAACTCTGCGCCTGGCAGTTGCAGGAAGCCGAGGACGGGCTGTGGCGGACGGAGCTGGTCCATGCCAGCGATCTCGATTTCGGCCGCCAGGACCGGCTCTACGGACTGTTCCGCAACGGCAAGGAGGCCAAGACCGCGCTGACCGATCTGGCCCAGGCGCACGGGCTGTGTCTGGCCAGCCTGGGGCTGGAAAAGCGGGTCGCCGGCCGGCCCTGTTTTGCCCGGCAGTTGCAGCATTGCCAGGGGCTTTGCGTCGGGGCCGAGTCGCCCTTGCAGCACAATCTGCGGCTGTTCTCGGCGCTGGCCCGGCTCAAGCTGGAGGCCTGGCCCTACGCCGGCCCGGCCTTGCTGGCCGAGGGGCCGGTGCAGCATGTCATCGATGCCTGGTGCTATCTGGGTACGGCGCATGACGAATCCGAGCTGACGGAATTGCTTTGCCGTGCCCGCCCGGAATTCGACCGGGATACCTATCGCATCCTGGTCAAACACCGGCAGGCCCTGCGCCCGCTGCCATGCCGTCTGGATTCGTCAACGGCCGCTTGTGATCTTTGACATTTCCAGGAAATTTCCGCCTATTTTCAGCGGTTGTCTTGCCGTCGGCGTCGTTCTAGGATAGCCCGACAAAATCCGTCCCCCGACTGGAGAGTGCAGAAAATGTCCTTGATTTTCATGGACCTGCGCTGGGGTGGCGACAACTCGAAGAACAATCATGACGACACAAGCCGTTTCTGCTGCCGACACCGGCGGCCGCGCCGCGATCCGCGAGGCGCTGTACACCCTGGGCGATTGTTTCTGGGAATACAGCCGGGATACGGGTGAGTTCCGCATCAGCCCGGCTTTGGCCGACCTGACGGGACTGCCGCCGCAAGCCGGTCTCGCCGCCTGGCTGGACGTGCTGCAAAAGGCTGAACAGCAGGCTTTCCCCGGCCGTCTGCAGGGTGACAGCGCGGGTTTGCTGGCGTCGGGATTGATGCAATTGCGTGATGGCCAGGGGCGTTGGCGGGTGGTCAGCGAAAAACTTCGGGTGCTGGCCTGGGGCGAAAACGCCGAACCCTTGTGGGTGGTGGCGCGCTTGCATCTACTTAGTGCCCCGGACGGCGAAGCCAACAACAGTTCCCGACAACAGGAAACCGACCGCGGCTTGCTGCGCAGTGTCATCGAAACCATTCCCGATCTGGTCTGGCTGAAGGATCCGGACGGGGTGTATCTGGCGTGCAATCCCACCTTCGAACGTTTCTTCGGTGCGACGGAGCAACAGATTCTCGGCAAGACCGACTACGACTTCCTGCCCGCCGATCTGGTG
>JBEBBF010000005.1:0-9393 GCA_041158545.1 Pseudomonadota bacterium
CAAGTTCGAGGATGGCCGGCGCGGCAAGGTGGCAGCCGACCTGAAGATCGTCGACGTGAAGACCTTCCCGATCGCCAAGAAGGCGGCCTGAAGGGAGAAACAGTGTGAGTAGACAAATCGGCGACGTCATCCTTGATCTGCAGAACATTTCGCTGCGCTTCGGCGGCGTCAAGGCATTGACCGACATTTCCTTCAATATCCGCGAGCACGAAGTCCGCGCCATCATCGGCCCCAACGGGGCAGGCAAAAGCTCGATGCTCAACGTCATCAACGGGGTTTATCACCCCCAGGACGGCAAGATCCTGTTCCGCGGCCAGGAGCGCAAGAAAATGGAGCCGCACATGGCGGCCAAGCAGGGCATCGCCCGCACCTTCCAGAACATTGCGCTGTTCAAGGGCATGAGCGTGCTCGACAACATCATGACCGGCCGCACGCTGAAGATGAAAACCAACCTGCTGTGGCAGGCCCTGTGGGTCGGTCCGGCGCGCAACGAGGAACTGGTGCATCGGCGCAAGGTCGAGGAAATCATCGATTTCCTGGAAATCCAGCACATCCGCAAGACCCCGGTCGGACGTTTGCCCTATGGCCTGCAAAAGCGGGTCGACCTCGGGCGGGCGCTGGCGATGGAGCCGCAGATCCTGCTGCTCGACGAGCCGATGGCCGGCATGAACGTCGAGGAAAAGCAGGACATGTGCCGCTTCATCCTCGACGTCAATGACCAGTTCGGCACGACCATCGTGCTGATCGAACACGACATGGGCGTGGTGATGGACATTTCCGATCGCGTGGTCGTGCTCGACTACGGCAAGAAGATCGGCGACGGCCTGCCGGACGACGTCCGCAGCAACCCCGAAGTCATCCGCGCCTACCTGGGCGCCGGCCACTGAGCGGAGAGGGACATGGGATTTTTCATCGAGACACTGATTGGCGGCCTGATGGCCGGCATGCTCTATTCGCTGGTGGCGCTCGGCTTCGTGCTGATCTTCAAGTCCTCCGGCGTCTTCAACTTCGCCCAGGGGGCGATGGTGCTGTTCGCCGCGCTGGCGATGGCCCGCTTCTCCGAATGGGCCAACGCGGCGCTGGGTGGTGACAGCCTGGCCATGGCCAACCTGATCGCCTTCGTCGGCGCCGGGGGGGTGATGTGGTTCGTTGCCTGGGCGGTCGAACGCTTCGTGCTGCGCAAACTGGTCAACCAGGAAGGCGCGACGCTGCTGATGGTGACGCTGGGCATCACTTACGTGCTGGAAGGCGTCGGCCAGACCCTGTTCGGCAGCGAGATCTACAACATCAACGTCGGCATGCCGAAAGACCCGGTGATGATGTTCGAGAGCGTGTTCGACGGCGGCATCCTGATCAACAAGGAAGACTTCATCGCCGCGCTGATCGCCGCGGTGCTGGTCGGCCTGCTGACCCTGTTCTTCCAGAAGACGCCCGTGGGGCGGGCGCTGCGGGCGGTGGCGGATGACCACCAGGCCGCGCTGTCCATCGGCATTCCGCTGAACCGCATCTGGGTCATCGTCTGGCTGGTGGCGGGGGTGGTCGCGCTGGTCGCCGGCATCATCTGGGGTTCCAAGCTCGGGGTGCAGTTCTCGCTGGCCACCGTGGCGATGCGGGCGCTGCCGGTGGTGATCCTCGGCGGCCTGACTTCGGTGCCGGGGGCGATTGTCGGCGGCCTGATCATCGGCGTCGGTGAGAAGCTTTCGGAGGTGTATATCGGGCCGATGGTCGGCGGCGGTATCGAAATCTGGTTCGCCTACGTGCTGGCCCTGATCTTCCTGCTGTTCCGACCGCAGGGTCTGTTCGGCGAAAAGATCATTGACCGGGTCTGAAGAGCGGGTGCCGGCGTCCTTTCGTGCGGCGCCGGCGACCTGACAACCGCATCCATTCGGGAGAAACACCGTGCTTTATCGTGAAAACGGCCAGTTCAAGACCACCTACGCGGCCGACCAGCAAATCTTCCCCATTGCCCAGGACAAGTGGTTCGTCCTCGGCCTGATTGCCTTTGCCTTCATCGGCGTGCCGCTGCTGGCCGATGAATACCTGTTCCGCGCCATCCTGATTCCCTTCCTGATCCTGGCGCTGGCGGCGCTGGGGGTGAATCTGCTGGTGGGTTACTGCGGCCAGATCACCCTGGGGGCCGGCGCCTTCATGGCGGTCGGCGCCTACGCGGCCTACAACTTCCTGGTCCGGATCGACGGCATGCCGCTGTTGGGCGCCATCCTGCTCGGCGGCTTGACCACCGCCGGTGTCGGCATCCTGTTCGGCATCCCCAGCCTGCGGGTGCGTGGCCTCTATCTGGCGGTCGCGACGCTGGCGGCGCAGTTCTTCTGCGACTGGGCCTTCCTGCGGATCAAGTGGTTCACCAACGATTCGTCCTCCGGCTCGGTCTCGGTATCGAATCTGGAAATGCTGGGCTGGAGTATCGATGCGCCGGTGGAGAAATACCTGTTCTGCCTCGGCATCATCGTGCTGTTCGGCCTGCTGGCGAAGAACATGACCCGCGCCACCATCGGCCGGCAGTGGATGGCCATCCGTGACATGGACGTGGCGGCGGAAGTGATCGGCATCCGGCCGATGTTCGCCAAGCTGTCCGCCTTTGCCGTCAGCTCCTTCTTCGTCGGCGTGGCCGGCGCGCTGTGGGGCTTCGTGCATCTCGGCTCCTGGGAGCCGGCGGCCTTCTCGGTGGATCGCTCGTTCCAGCTGCTGTTCATGGTGATCATCGGCGGTCTGGGTTCGATCATGGGCAGCTTCTTCGGCGCCGCCTTCATCGTCGTGCTGCCGATCTTCCTCAACCAGTTCCTGCCCGCCCTCGGCCACCTGGTCGGGGTCAGCATCTCGACTGCGGCGGTGTCCCACGCCGAGTTGATCATCTTCGGTTCGTTGATCGTGTTCTTCCTGATCGTCGAACCCCATGGCCTGGCGCGACTCTGGTCTATCGCCAAGGAAAAACTCCGTCTGTGGCCGTTCCCGCACTGACGTGGAGAGACAGCACTCATCGAGACACATAACCCAAACCTGATCCAACAGGAGGAGACAATCCATGAAATTCCGTTCGCTCGCCCTTGCCGCTGCCCTGGCTACCGTCGGCCTGACCGCCACCATCGCCAGCCCCTCTGCCCAGGCTCAGGCCAAGGAGCAGTTTTTCCCGGTGATCGTTTATCGCACCGGCGCCTACGCCGCCAACGGCGCCCCCTGGGCCAATGGCTACGTCGATTACCTGAAGCTGGTGAACGCCAAGGGCGGCATCAACGGCGTCAAGCTCAGCTTTGAAGAATGCGAAACCGGCTACGCCACCGACCGGGGTGTCGAGTGTTATGAACGCCTGAAGGGCAAGGGCGCGACCTTGTTCCAGCCGCTGTCCACCGGCATCACTTTTGCGCTGACCGAAAAGGCACCGGCCGACAAGATTCCGCTGATCACCGCCGGCTATGGCCGTTCCGAATCCCAGAACGGCGCCGTGTTTTCCTGGAACTTCCCGCTGCTGGGCACCTACTGGGTCGGCGCCGACGTCGCCGTCCAGCACATCGCCAAGCAACTGGGCGGTGCCGACAAGCTGAAGGGCAAGAAGATCGCGCTGGTCTACCACGACAGCCCCTACGGCAAGGAGCCGATCCCGGTTCTGCAGGAACTCTCCAAGACCCTGGGCTTTGAACTGCAACTGTTGCCGGTGGCGCACCCCGGTGTCGAGCAGAAGGCCACCTGGCTGCAGATTCGCCAGAGCCGTCCCGACAACGTCCTGCTGTGGGGCTGGGGCGTGATGAACTCCACCGCGCTGAAGGAAGCCCAGGCGACCGGTTTCCCGCGGGAAAAGATGATCGGGATCTGGTGGGCGGGTGCGGAACCGGATGTCAAGGACGTGGGCGCCGGTGCCAAGGGCTATACCGCGCTGACGCTGCAGCATGGCGCCGAACCCAATTCCAAGGTGGTCAAGGACATGCTGGATCTGGTCCATGCCAAGGGCCAGGGCACCGGTCCCAAGGATGAAGTCGGCTCCGTGCTCTACATGCGCGGCCTGATCTCGGCGATGCTGGGTGTCGAAGGTGTGCGCAAGGCTCAGGAACGCTACGGCAAGGGCAAGGTGATGACCGGCGAACAGGTTCGCTGGGGCCTGGAAAACCTCGACCTCGACCAGAAGGTCCTGGACGGCATGGGCTTCGCCGGCGTGATGCGCCCGGTGCAGACCTCCTGCCTGGATCACATGGGTTCCTCCTGGGTTCGCGTTCATACCTGGGACGGCGGCAAGTGGAACTTCTCGACCCCGGACTGGTATCAGGCCAACGAGAAGGTGCTGCGTCCGATGGTGATGCTGGCTTCCGGCAAGTACGCCGAAGAAAAGAAGATCACCCCGCGTACCCCGGAACAGTGCAAGCAATAAGCTGAACCGCCTGCTCCCGCGCTGCGGTGCGGGAGCCTTACCCGAGAGTCGAACATGAGCGCGACCCCGAATACCTTCCTCAGTGTTAACAACATCGAGGTGATCTACAACCACGTCATTCTGGTCCTCAAGGGCGTGTCCTTCACCGTGCCGGAGGGCAGCATCGTCGCCCTGCTGGGCGGTAATGGCGCCGGAAAGACGACGACGCTGCGTGCCGTCAGCAATCTGCTGCACGGCGAACGGGGCGAAGTGACCAAGGGTTCCATCGAACTGAAGGGCGAGCGCGTCGAGGCGCTGACCCCGGCCGATCTGGTCAAGCGCGGGGTGGTGCAGGTCATGGAAGGCCGGCACTGCTTTGGCCACCTGACCATCGAGGAAAACCTGCTGACCGGCGCCTATACCCGCACCGACGGCAAGGCCGCCGTGCAGGAAAGCCTGGAAAAGGTTTACAACTTCTTCCCGCGGCTGAAGACCCGCCGCACCAGCCAGGCGGCCTACACCTCCGGCGGCGAACAACAGATGTGCGCCATCGGCCGGGCGCTGATGGCCAACCCGAAGATGGTGCTGCTGGACGAACCGTCGATGGGCCTGGCGCCGCAGATCGTCGAGGAAGTGTTTTCCATCGTCAAACAGCTGAACGAGCAGGAAAAGGTCACCTTCGTGCTGGCCGAGCAGAATACCGGGATCGCGCTGCGTTACGCCGATTTCGGCTACATCCTGGAAAACGGCCGGGTGGTGATGGAAGGCGATGCTGAAAGCCTGCGCACCAACGAAGACGTCAAGGAGTTCTACCTCGGTTTGTCCAGCGAGGGCCGCAAGTCCTTCCGCGAGGTCAAGCACTATCGTCGCAGAAAACGCTGGCTGTCCTGAGGAGCTGCCATGAGCTTTTACGATCCCCTGGAAACCCGCGATCCTGAAGAGCGGGAACGGGCGCTGCTGGACCGGCTACCCGGCCAGATTGCCTACGCCAAGGAAAAGACGCACCACTATTTCCAGTTGCTGGCCGGCATCAACCCCTACGACATCCATAACCGGGACGCCTTGGCCCAGTTGCCGGTGACCCGCAAGCACGACCTGATTGCGCTGCAGCAGCAGCAACCGCCGTTTGGCGGCCTCAACGCAACGCCGATGACCGGGCTGCACCGGGTCTTCGCTTCTCCTGGCCCGATTTACGAGCCGCAGGGCAGCGGTGTCGATCCCTGGCGGCTGGCGCGGGTGCTGTACGCCGCCGGTTTCCGTAACGGCGACCTGATCCACAACTGCTTTTCCTATCACTTCACGCCCGGTGCCTTCATGTTCGAAGGCGGCGCCCGCAAGCTGGGTTGCGCGGTTTTTGCCGGCGGCGTCGGCCAGACCGAACAGCAGGTGCAGGCGATGGTGGCGCTGAAGCCGCAGGGCTACGCCGGGACGCCGTCCTTCCTGAAGATCATCAGCGACAAGGCGCTGGAACTGGGCGCCGACATCAGCTCGCTGCGCAAGGCGGCGGTGTCCGGCGAGGCCTTGCCGGCTTCGCTGCGGGCGACCTTGCTGGAGCGCGGCATCAGCGTCCGCCAGAGCTACGCCATCGCCGACGTCGGCGCCATCGCCTATGAAAGCGACGCGATGGAAGGCCTGATCGTCGAGGAGGACATCCTGCTCGAGATCGTCCGGCCCGGCACCGGCGACCCGGTGGCGGTGGGCGAAGTCGGCGAAGTCCTGGTGACCACCTTCAACCCGGATTACCCGCTGATCCGCTTTGCCACTGGCGACCTCTCGGCGATCCTGCCCGGCCGCTCGCCCTGTGGCCGCAGCAATGTCCGCATCCGCGGCTGGATGGGGCGCGCCGACCAGACGACCAAGGTCAAGGGCATGTTCGTGCATCCCGAGCAGGTTGCGGCGATTGCCCGCCGGCATCCCGATCTGGGCAAGGTGCGGCTGGTGGTGGATAACCCCGGCGGCCAGGACCGGATGGTGCTGCATTGCGAAGTCGCCAGCGGCGGCGTGGCGCTGCACGACGAAGTGATCGCCAGCATCCGCGACGTCACCAAGCTGCGCGGCGACGTGCATTTCTGCACCCCGGCCAGCTTGCCCAACGATGGCAAGGTGATTGAAGATAGCCGGCGTTACGACTGAGTGCGGGAAAGGCTTCCGCTGCGCGGGGGGGCGCTGAGGGCATGAACCGGTACTGCACCGGGCGCCCGTTCAGCACACCGTTGCGGACGGCAAGTTGATCCACGCTGCGGGGCGGCAGTTCAGAACGGACGGAGCCGGGAGTTGATCCCGGCTCCGTTGTCTTTGGGCTGTCGCGCCGGTTGATTCCGGAGACTGCGATGAAAACTGCCGCCTGCGGGCTGGTGCTGGGGCTGCTGATGTCCCCGGCCCTGGCCGAGGACAGCCCGATCCGGGCTGCCGAAGCCCTCCATTTCAAACATGCCGAACTCAGCCGGCCCGGTGCCTGCGTGGCCTATCGTGAGGGTGGCGGCGGCTGGATCCTGCTGGAGCCGGGCTACTGGCTGAAGGGCAAGGTCGTCGCTTCCGGCTTCAAGCCCTGGACCGCCGCGGTGTGCCCCCAGATCGAAGGCAAGACCCCGGCGCAATACAGCCGGGACGAGTACCTGCGCTGGGCGATGGCCTACCCTTGCGTCGCGCCGGGAGAACCGCCGCGGCAGGGGCAACTGGCCTGGGTGCGGCTGGCGGTCGAGGCCTGGGAAACGCCCTGGGTCCAGCGGGCGGTCAATCAGGGACGGCTGTACCGCGGCCACTATCTGCGGGACAAGCTGCGCGCCGGCCTGGAGCTGGAGCTGCCGGCAGAATTGCTGCAGCCCTGCGAGGAAGGCAGCGAGTAAACGCGCCGGATTCGCGGTAGCGGCCGCGGTCACGGTCACGGTCACGGTCACGGTCACGGGCATGGGCATGGGCACGGTGGCGTGGCGGGCTGCGGCGGTCTTCCCGGCCTCACCGGCCCGCCCGTTTTGTGGCCGGCCACAACTGGCAGCTGCGGGCGTAGCCCCTACAATGCGGCGATGACCACCGCGCTGCTGCTGCTTCCCGACTTCACGCTGATCCTGCTCGGCACCGCCTTGCGGCGCTGGATGAACCTGGGCGACCACTTCTGGAATGGCGTCGAGCGGCTGGTGTACTTCATCCTGTTCCCGGCCCTGCTGGTCAATGCGATCCTGAAAACCCGGCTGGACCTCGCCGCTGCCGCACCACTGCTGGCGACGGCGCTGGGCTGCATGGGGGTCGGGATGGCGCTGGGGCTGCTGGCCCGGGTGTTCTGGAAGCTGCCGGAGCGGGTGTTCGCGTCGGTGTTCCAGTGTGCTTATCGCTTCAATTCCTACATCGGCCTCGCGGCGGCGGGCATGTTGTTCGGCCAGCCGGGCATTGCGGCGATGGGTCTGATCTTCGGCGTCGCGGTGCCGCTGGCGAATCTGGTGTCGGTGTGGATGCTGGCGCGGCAGGGCGACATGGGCGTCGGCCGGGAAATCGCCCGCAACCCGCTGATCTGGGCAACGGCCGGCGGCTTCGTGCTGAACATGCTGGGTTTTGTGCCACCGCCACCCTTGCAAGCCTTCCTCGGCCGGCTCGCCGATGCCTCGATTGCCCTCGGCCTGCTGGCGGTGGGTGCGGCGCTGCGGCTCAATGGCCAGGCCGGATTGCGCGGGATTTCCCTGTGGCTGGTGACGGTGAAGCTGCTGGTGCTGCCGGCCGCGGCGCTGCTGCTTGGCCCCTGGCTGGGGCTGCAGGGACTCTATCTGCAGGTCGCGGTGATTTTTGCCGCGCTGCCGACGGCCTCGTCGGCCTATATTCTGGCGATGCGGATGGGGGGAGACGGGGCCAGCGTCGCCTGGCTGATTTCGGCGACGACGCTGGCGTCAATGCTGACGATGCCCTTCTGGGCGGCGCAGCTGTAATTACTTCTTGGCGGGCGGTTCCGCTTGCGGCGTGGCCGCGGCGGCAGCGGCGGCGGCCTGTTGTTGCAGTTGCTGCATCATGTTCCACGGCCACATCGCCGCCTGGGACAGGGCGCTGCCCGCATCGGCGGCACCGGCGTCCGACTGGCCGGAGTGGGTGGCAGCAGAAGCCATTTGCCCCATCGTGCGCACCGCAGACAAGGTGGTTTTCTGCATTTCCAGACCCTGGATGGTCATTTGCAGCATCGACAGGTTCATCCGCAGCCAGCCTTCCACGGCTTTCAGGTCGGTAATCCGCTTTTCCAGTTCTTCAACGTCAAAAGTCGGGGTCACCATCCCCGGCAGCGCGAAGCCGCTGCTGTTGCCCCACATGCTGCGGACGAAATCCAGGGGGTCATGGGGCTTGTTTTGATCGGTGGCCATGCTTGTCTCTCCGGTGTGGCGTAAGGCAGCAATCATAGCCTACATGCACCAATGCAGGGAAAATGCTAAAGTTTCAGACGCTTAAGACGCCGGTATGGGGAAATGCTGAAGATCATGATCGTGGAAGACCATGCCCTGGTGCGGGTGGGCATGGCGAATCTGCTGAAGCAGCTGGACGAGGACGTGGCCGTCACCGAATGCGGCGACGCCGAAGCGGCCATGGACAACCTCGACCTCGACGAGGACTACGATCTGCTGCTGCTGGACCTGGGGCTGCCGGAAGTCGATGGTTTCCAGTTGCTGGATCAGCTGCGCATGCACTACCCGATGCTGCCGGTGGTGGTCGTCTCCGCCTACACCGACGAAGTCCGGATCGGCCGGGCGATGCGCAAGGGCGCCCTCGGCTACATCACCAAATCCCACACCAGCGACGAGCTGCTCGACGCGCTGCGCGAAGTCCTCGCCGGCAACATCTACCGCCCCCGGCCCAATTCCCAGCCCGCGGAAAGCGAACAGGACTTCGTCGTCGATGAATCCAAACTGGTCGAACCCTCAGAGTTTGGCCTGACCGAGCGCCAGGCCCAGGTGCTGGCCTACATGGCCAACGGCAAATCCAACAAGCAGATCGCCTCCGAACTCCGCATTTCCGAAGGCACCGTGAAAATCCACATCACCGCGATTTTCAAGGCGCTCAACGTCAAT
>JBEBBF010000006.1:0-8372 GCA_041158545.1 Pseudomonadota bacterium
AGGGCGCCACCAAAAGCACCGATGGGGGAACGAACTGCGCTCAGAACGACAACTTCTCTGCTCATGCAAATCTCCTTTTGATTATCGTCAGCCCACCAAAGAGGCGAGCCCCAACAAAAACAGCAGTAACAGCCACAGCAACACGGCCCGCTGCACGAGCCCTGCCGCACTTTGCATCGCCTCGGCATCGTCGCCGATGCTTCCGACACGTTCGGCCGCTTTGCCGCCTTCCATTGCCACGCCACCCAGGGGAACGCCCAGGGCGCCGGCGGCGCTGGCCAGGATGAGGTCCTCGTCCTGGTTCAAACCACTGACCGACCGGGTGCGCCAGCAATAAACCGCGTCTTCAAAATTTCCCACTACGGCAAAGGCTGCGGCGGTCGCCCGTAAAGGCAACCAGTCGATGATACCGAAAACCCGCCGGGAAAACTCGCTAAAAACGGTATTCTCTTGCGTGGTGGTCCGCTGCCAGTGCGCCTGCACCCGCTCGGCCAACCGGTACAGCACCACGCCGGCAGCGCCGGGGAGCAGCAGGTAGGCCACGAGGGGCGCGAGCAACTGACGGTGCATCGCCTTCAGTGCGGTACTGATCGCCAGCCGCGCCACCTCCGCATCCCGCTCCGGCGCCGGTCGCCCGAGCCATTCGGCCAAGCGCTGCCGCGCCCGTTCCGTTTCCCCCAGCCGCAGGGCCAGCTGGATTTCGGCGAAGACTCGACGGGTGGTGGCAAAGCCCAGCCCGGCATAGAGCAAGGCCACGATCAACACCGGTTCCAGCAGCGGCAGCGTGGCGGCCAGCAGGCTCTGCAGCAGCATGACCAGGAGGACCGGGCCGGCGACCGCGACGCTCCAGGCACAGATCCCGTGACCATAGGCGCCGGCATTGCAGGTTTTTTCGACCCAATCAGCCCAGCGGCCCAGACCCTGCGGCAACGGTAGCCAGGATTCCAGCGGTCGCGTCCCCGCCAGCAGCAGGGCCACGACCAGACAGAACAGTTCCATCCCCTACTCCGCGGGATTGAGCCGGGACCACAGGCTGCGGATCATGCCGGCCGTGGCGCCCCAGATGAAGTAATCGCCGAAGGGCATCGCGTAGTAGTGCCGCAGCGCACCGCGCAGATGCACGGAATGGCGCTGGTGATTGGTGGCGTTGAGCAGGAATTCCAGCGGGACTTCGAAGATTTCGGCCACTTCGAAGGGATCGGGCTGCAGGTGGAACGGTGGCGTCAGCAGGCCGACCACCGGGGTGACGCGAAAACCGGTGCCGGTGCGGTATTCCGGCAGGTAACCGATCACTTCCACATGATCAGCCGCCAGGCCGATTTCCTCTTCAGCTTCGCGCAGCGCGGTGGCAGCCGGGGAAGCATCGTGCGCCTCCATCCGCCCGCCGGGAAAGCTGACCTGACCGGGGTGATCCCGCAGGTGCGAAGTCCGTTTGGTCAGCAACACGGTCTTGCGGTCCGCATGCAGCACCACGCCGAACAGCACGGCGGCGGGGGTCAGACTGGTTTCAGGCGCGCCATCTTCGGCAATGAAATGGGCGCTGGCCGGCTCGGGCAACAGCGCCGCACGCAATCGGGCCAGATCCACGCTCAGTTCCGGCCCAGCAATTCGGCTTCGAGTTCCGCCGTTTCCTCGGTTTCCACGTGTACGGCGTTGAGCGCATCCTGCAGGGTTTCTTCCGGCAGGGCATTGATGGTCGTGGCGACCATGTCCGCCGATTCAACCGCACCGACGGGTAACTGCCGGCTGTCGAGGCTGGCGATCAGGGCAGCGGAAGCCCCGGTCACCCGCAGCAGCAACTGCCGCTCATCCATCATCAGCTCGATTTCCCGACGCAACATTGCAATTTCCTGGTCGCGTTGCGGCATGACTCTCTCCTTGGACCGTTATCAGAAGCGTTTTTTCAACGTCATGGTAACCCCATCACGCAGCATTTCCATACGGTTGAGGAAACTCATGCCCAGCAGCGTCACCGGCATGTCATTGGTCGGATGCACCAGCGCATCGACGTTGTTCAGCGTGATGTCGCCGACCCGGACGGTGTCCAGCTTCAATTTCAGCACGCTGGCCGTGCCATTGGCGGTCTGGGAATAACCGGGCGTGCCGTTCTTCAGGTCCAGTCCGATCCGGCGGGCATCGGAAGCGCCGAGGGAAATCATCGTGGCGCCGGTATCGACCAGGAAGCGGACGCTGGTGCCGTTGATCGTGCCGGTGGTGAAGAAATGGCCCTGGGCGTCGGCGGTCAGCACCACCTTGCCGCCCCCCTCGCTGCTACCGCCCCCCTGGGCCAGTTGCCCGACCCGCAGCGCCCGCTTGCGACCGTCGATTTCCACGATGGCCTGATCGCCCTGGATCGCCACCAGCTTGACGCCATCCTGGGTCTGGCCGATCGGCACTGAAATCGGGCCACGGCCATCAATCAGCAGCAGCGCCTTGCTCGACATCAGCCCGGCCAGGCCCACTTCCACGGCAGCCGCCGCCGGAACGCATAGGCAGAGCAGCGTCGCCGCCATACAATGCCACGCTGTTTTATTTCTCCGATCCCGCCGCGCCATGAATCCCGTTGCCATTTTTCGCCACTCCCCGACTGAAGGTCCGGGCTATTTTGCCATATTCCTCGAAGCCCACCGGATTCCCTGGAAGCTGTTCGCCATCGACCAGGGCGAGGCCGTTCCCGACCATGCTGACGGGTTTTCCGGCCTCTGTTTCATGGGCGGACCGATGAGCGTCAACGATCCCCTGCCCTGGATCGAACCGGTTTGCGCGCTGATCCGCGATGCGGTGAGCAAGGACATTCCAGTCATCGGCCATTGCCTGGGCGGGCAGTTGATGAGCAAGGCGCTGGGCGGCCAGGTCAGCCGCAACCCGGTCAAGGAAATCGGCTGGAGCCGGGTCCAGCCACAGCGGAAAGCCAGCACCGCAGCCTGGCTGGGCGACTACACCGCCCCCGAGGCCGTGGCCTTCCAGTGGCACGGTGAAACCTTCAGCCTGCCGGAAGGTGCCGAGTTGCTGCTGAGCAACGGCGATTGCCAGCATCAGGCCTTCGTGCTTGGACCGCATCTGGGCATGCAGTGCCATGTGGAGATGACGCCGGAAATGATCGCCACCTGGTGCCGGCAGTGGGCGGAAGAAGCGGCCGCAGTGGCCCACCTGCCCTCGGTGCAGACGCCGGAACAAATGCTGGGCGACATCCCGGCCCGGCTGCCGGTGATGCGGCAACTCGCCGAGCCGCTCTACGCCCAGTGGATCAAGGGTCTCAAACGCTGAGCCCCCTCCCCTGCCGCCGGCTGCGGCAATAAAAAACGGAGGTCCAGGCCTCCGTTTTTTTTATGGGTTCCCGCGCTGGCGTTCAGTCGCGGAAATTGCCGTACTTGATCGGGAAGTCACTGATCTGCTTGGTCACCAATGCGATGGCGGACTGCAGGTCATCCCGCTTGGCGCCCTGGACCCGGACGGTGTCGCCCTGAATGGAGGCCTGCACCTTCAGTTTGGCGTCCTTGATCAGCTTGACCACTTTCTTGGCCAGCTCGGTTTCGATACCGATCTTGATCTTCAGCTCCTGCTTGACCTTGTTGCCGGACACCTTCTGCACCGGTTGATGGTCGAGCCGCTTGGTGCTTTCCTTTTCCTTCTTTTCCATCGCCGGAAACAGCAGATCCTTGATCTGGTCCAGCTGGAATTCGGAATCGCCGTGCAGCGTGATGACCTTGTTTTTTTCGTCAAGCTCGACCTTGGCCGAAGTGCCCTTGAAGTCGTAGCGGTTTTCGATGGCGCGGGCGGCCACGTCGATGGCGTTCTTCAGCGCCACCATGTCGGCTTCGGAAGAAAAATCGAAGGAAGGCATGAAAAATCCCCTGAAATAACAAGGCCGGGGTCAGACCCCGGCCCGGATGGACAGCAAACGTTCAGCCGAAATGGCAGACGTAGTGATAGGCGCCGCCTTCAGCCACTTCAATCTGGAAGCTGGCGTTGCCCGGCACGTTGAAGGACTCGCCTTCGCCGTAGGTCTTCCACTCGCTTTCGCCCTTGAGCAGCACGCGGCAGGCGCCACCGACGCCTTCCATGATTTCCGGCGCGCCGGTATTGAAGGTCAGGCTGGACGGCAGGATGACGCCAACGGTTTTCTTGGTGCCGTCAGCGAACTGGACGGTATGGCTGACGCACTTGCCGTCGAAATAAACATTGGCCTTCTTGACCACGGACACATTGTCGAACTGCGACATTTTCAGATTCCCCACATTTTTTGAATCACTGATTTGGCGATGAAACCGACCATGCCGAATGCGAGCACGAAAAACAGCACGAAAGTGCCGGTCTTGCCCGCCTTCGACTTCCAGGCGATTTCTCCAATGATGAACAGCATGAACAGAATGAAGGCGCCGATGCCCCAGGTCGCCCCGAATTCGGCAATCTGCTCTTCGGTGAAGCCCAACATCCCTCCGCCGTCCATGACATCAACCCTTGCGCTTGGCGAGGTTGGCCGCGATACGCATCCGTAGCGCGTTCAGCTTGATGAAGCCGCCCGCATCCTTCTGGTCGTAGGCGCCGGCGTCGTCCTCGAAGGTGGCGATGGTCGGGTCGAACAGGGAGTCGGTCCTGGAATCCCGGCCGGTGACGATGACGTTGCCCTTGTAGAGCTTGAGGCGCACCCAGCCATTCACCGTGGCCTGGGTATGGTCGATCAGGGTCTGCAGCGCCTTGCGCTCCGGGCTCCACCAGTAGCCGTTGTACACCAGGCTGGCGTAACGGGGCATCAGGTCGTCCTTCAGGTGGGCGACTTCCCGATCCAGCGTGATGGATTCGATGGCGCGGTGGGCGCGCAGCAGGATGGTGCCGCCGGGGGTTTCGTAGCAGCCGCGGGACTTCATGCCGACGTAGCGGTTTTCCACCAGGTCCAGACGGCCGATGCCGTGCTTGCCGCCCAGCTGGTTCAGCGTGGCCAGCAGCTTGTCGGCGGGCATGCGCTCACCGTTGATGGACACCAGATCGCCCTTTTCGAATTCCAGGTCGAGGTATTCGGCGGCATCCGGTGCGGCTTCCGGGGAAACCGTCCAGCGCCACATGGATTCTTCAGCCTCGGCGGCGGGGTCTTCCAGGTGGCGGCCTTCGTAGGAGATGTGCAGCAGATTGGCGTCCATGGAGTACGGGGAACCGCCCTGCTTGTGCTTCTGGTCGATGGGGATGCCGTGCTTTTCGGCGTAGGCCATCAGCTTTTCCCGGGACAGCAGATCCCATTCGCGCCACGGGGCGATGACCTTGATGCCGGGCTTCAGCGCGTAGGCGCCCAGTTCGAAGCGGACCTGGTCATTGCCCTTGCCGGTGGCGCCGTGGGAAATCGCGTCGGCCTGGGTCAGGTTGACGATTTCGATCAGGCGCTTGGCGATCAGCGGCCGGGCGATGGAGGTGCCGAGCAGGTATTCGCCTTCGTAAATGGTGTTGGCGCGGAACATCGGGAACACGAAATCCCGGACGAATTCTTCGCGCAGGTCATCGATGAAGATGTTCTCCGGGGTAATGCCGAACTGCAGTGCCTTGGCACGCGCCGGCTCCAGCTCTTCACCCTGGCCCAGGTCGGCGGTGAAGGTCACCACTTCGCATTGGTAGGTGTCCTGCAGCCACTTCAGGATGACGGAAGTATCGAGGCCACCGGAGTAGGCCAGTACTGCTTTCTTGATTTCACTCATGTTGTTTTCCGCAATCAGAACTTCAATACAAAGGCCGGATGGCTTGCCACCCGGCCAAAACAGGGATGACCGCTCAGGCCTCTTCGACCCGGCCGATCAGCAGGTATTCCATCAGGGTCTTCTGCACGTGCAGGCGGTTTTCCGCCTCGTCCCAGACCACGCTCTGCGGGCCATCGATGACTTCCGCCGTGACTTCCTCACCCCGGTGCGCCGGCAGGCAGTGCAGGAAAATCGCGTCAGGCGCCGCCACCCGCATCATGTCGTCATCGACACACCAGTCGGCAAAAGCCTTGAGCCGCTCTTCCTTTTCCGCCTCGAAGCCCATCGAAGTCCACACGTCGGTGGTGACGATGTCGGCACCGCGGGCGGCGTCCATGGGATCGGCGAAGGTGCTGAAATGGCTGGAATCCCGCAGCCCGGCCAGCGCCGGATCGACCTGATAGCCCGGCGGCGTCGAGACGCGAACCTGGAAACCCAGCACTTCCGCGGCCTGCAGCCAGGTGTAGCACATGTTGTTGGAGTCACCGATCCAGGCGACGGTCTTGCCCTGGATCGAACCGCGATGCTCGATGAAGGTGAAGATGTCCGCCATGATCTGGCAGGGATGGAATTCGTTGGTCAGGCCGTTGATCACCGGCACCCGGGAGTTCTGGGCGAAGCGTTCGATGATGTCCTGTTCGAAAGTCCGGATCATCACCAGATCGCTCATCCGGGAGATCACCTGGGCAGCGTCTTCAACCGGCTCGCCCCGGCCCAATTGGGAATCCCGGGTATTCATGTAGATCGCCGAGCCACCCAGCTGGTGCATCCCGGCCTCGAAGGACAGACGGGTCCGGGTGCTGGCCTTCTCGAAAATCATCACCAGCGTCCGATCCACCAGCGGCCAGTACTTTTCGTAGGACTTGAACTTCCGCTTCAACTCCTGGGTTCGGGCGAACAGGTAGTCGTACTCTTCAGCACTGAAATCCTTGAATTGCAGGTAGTGTTTGCAGGTCATCGGTCAGGCACTCAAAAAATTACGGATCAGCCGGGCCAGTTTCTCGACCAGCTCCTCGGCTTCGGCAGAACGGAAAATCAGCGGCGGCAGCAGACGCACCACCTTGTCGGCAGTGACATTGATCAGCAAACCGTCTTCCAGCGCCTGGGTCACCAGCACGCCGCAAGGGCGATCCAGCTCGATACCGATCATCAAGCCCAAACCGCGAATCTCGACCAGGCCGGACACGCCCTGCAGCGCCTCGGCCAGGCCATGGCGAATCGCCAGCCCCATCCACTCTGCCTGGGCCAGCAGCCCTTCTTCCTCAATGACGGCAAGGGTAGTCAAGGCCGCGCAGCAGGCCAGCGGATTGCCGCCGAAGGTGGAACCGTGGTTCCCCGGCCCGAACAGGCCCGCCGCCCGCCCGGAGGTCAGGCAGGCGCCAATCGGCACACCGGAACCCAGCCCCTTGGCCAGCGTCACCACATCCGGCAGCACCTTGGCGTGCTGGAAGCCAAACCATTTACCGGTCCGGGCCATGCCGCACTGGACTTCGTCACAGATCAGCAGCAGCGCGTTGTCGTCGCACAGGGCGCGCAGTTGCCGCTGCAACTCCGGAGACGCCAGATGAATGCCGCCCTCGCCCTGGACCATCTCCAGCATCACCGCCACCACATTCGGATTGGCAGCCACGGCGGCACGGATTGCCTCCAGGTCGTTGTAAGGCACCCGGACAAAACCCTCGACCAGCGGTTCAAAACCGGCCTGGGCCTTGCGATTGCCGGTGGCGGACAGGGTCGCCAGCGTCCGGCCGTGGAAGGCTTGCTCCATCACGATGATCGCCGGCTGCGCGATACCTTTCTGGTGACCAAAGTAGCGCGCCAGCTTGATCGCGGCCTCATTGGCCTCGCAACCGGAATTACAGAAGAAAACCTCGCTCATGCCGGACAGCCGACAGAGCTTGTCGGCCAGTTTTTCCTGCAGCGGAATCCGGTAGAGATTGGAGGTGTGCAGCACCTGGCCAGCCTGGGTGGCCAGCGCTGAAACCAGACGCGGATGGGCATGACCCAGGGTTGAAACGGCAATTCCCGACAGGGCATCCAGATAGGATTTGCCCTCGACATCCACAATTCGGCAGCCCTCGCCGTGACTGAAAGCCACCGGCAGCCGGGCGTAAGTATTCATGACATGCGACATGGTCGGATTCCGCACTGCTGAGCAACAACCAAAAAAGCAAATGGCGGCTCCCGCCGCCAGACATTGCCATTCTATCGCCTGACAAACCGGGACAAGCAACCGGATTCTGCAAGCTCTTGAAACTGTTAATGTTAAGTTAAAAGCCCCGGCTTGTATATCCGCCGCCTTCCGAAGACGCCCCCCATTTCTGCTAGAATGGGCAGCATAAAAGGTCGGACCACCCGCCTCACACACAAAAAGAGCGAAAAATGTCAGCAACGATTTCCAGCACGTTCATCATCGTTGGCCTCACCCGAGAAGGCAGGAAATTCAGGCCGAGCGACTGGGCAGAACGACTGTGCGGCGTCATGTCCGCCTTCGGTGCCGAAAAGAAAATGAAGTACTCCCCCTTCGTCGGCCCCGGCGACTACAACGGGGAAAAGGCGGTGTTCGTCGATGGGCGCCTCAATGAAGTGGAACCGATGGCCTTCCGTTTCCTGCTGAACTTTGCCCAGGATAACGACCTGCAGATCGTC
>JBEBBF010000007.1:0-21485 GCA_041158545.1 Pseudomonadota bacterium
GGAGTCGGCGCAGCCGACCGCGGAGCCTGGGGTCGCCTTTTCTTTGGTTACTTTCTTTTGGCGAAGCAAAAGAAAGTAATCCCGCGGTCAACGCGGAAAGCAGCGGTTCCACCAGCCAACCCCGCCGGGGAAAACTCAAACCCCCCGCCGTCAGGGCGGAAAGCGGCCGTCCCAAAAACCACCACCGCCTGGAAAAGGCAATACCCCCCGCGTTCACCGCAACATCCCCCTTTACATCCGAAACACACCGAAGCGTGTTTCTTCCGCCGGGGCGTTCATCGCTGCGGACAAGCCCAGCCCCAGGACGCGGCGGGTGTCGGCCGGGTCGATGATGCCGTCGTCCCACAGCCGGGCGGAGGCGTAGTAGGGGTGGCCCTGGGTTTCGTATTGTTCGCGGATCGGGGTCTTGAAGGCGGCTTCGTCTTCCTGGGTCCAGGTTTTTCCGGCGGCTTCGAGGCCGTCGCGTTTGACGGTGGCGAGCACGCTGGCGGCTTGTTCGCCGCCCATCACCGAGATGCGGGCGTTGGGCCACATCCACAGGAAGCGGGGGCTGTAGGCGCGGCCGCACATGCCGTAGTTGCCGGCGCCGAAGGAGCCGCCGATGACCACGGTGAATTTGGGTACCTTGGCGGTGGCGACGGCGGTGACCATCTTGGCGCCGTCGCGGGCGATGCCGCCGTTTTCGTATTTGCGGCCGACCATGAAGCCGGTGATGTTCTGCAGGAAGACCAGCGGGATGCCGCGCTGGGCGCAGAGTTCGATGAAGTGGGCGCCCTTTTGTGCCGATTCCGAGAACAGGATGCCGTTGTTGGCGACGATGCCGACCGGGTAGCCCCAGATGCGGGCGAAGCCGCAGACCAGGGTGCTGCCGTAGCGGGCCTTGAATTCGTCGAAGTCGGAGCCATCGACGATACGGGCGATGATTTCGCGGACGTCGAAGGGCTTGCGGGTGTCGGTGGGGATCACGCCGTAGAGTTCCCCGGCGGCGTAGAGGGGGTCGGCGGGAGGGGTGAGGCTGACCGGCGGGGTCTTTTGCCAGTTGAGGTTGCCGACGATGCGGCGGGCGATGGCCAGCGCGTGGGCGTCGTTTTCCGCCAGGTGGTCGGCCACGCCGGAGATGCGGGTATGGACGTCGGCGCCGCCCAGGTCTTCGGCGCTGACGACTTCGCCGGTCGCCGCCTTCACCAGCGGCGGACCGCCGAGGAAGATGGTGCCCTGGTTCTTGACGATGATCGACTCGTCGCACATCGCCGGAACATAGGCGCCGCCGGCGGTGCAGGAGCCCATCACCGCGGCGATCTGCGGGATGCCCTTGGCCGACAGGTTGGCCTGGTTGAAGAAGATGCGGCCGAAGTGGTCGCGATCCGGGAAGACTTCATCCTGCAGCGGCAGGAAGGCACCGCCGGAATCGACCAGATAGACGCAGGGGAGGTGGTTGTCGAGGGCGATTTCCTGGGCGCGCAGGTGCTTCTTGACGGTCAGCGGGTAGTAGGTGCCGCCTTTCACCGTCGCGTCGTTGGCGACGATCATGCATTCGACGCCGCTGACCCGGCCGATGCCGGCGATCACCGAGGCGGCGGGAACGTCACCGCCGTACATGCCCCAGGCGGCCAGCTGGCCGATTTCCAGGAAGGGGGTGCCGGGGTCCAGCAGGGCGTTGACCCGCTCCCGCGGCAGCAGCTTGCCGCGGGCCAGGTGTTTCTGGCGGGCGTTTTCCGGGCCGCCCAGCGCGATCTGGGCAATTTTCTGCCGCAGGTCGGCGACCACGCCGTGCATGGCTTCGGCGTTGGCGCGGAAGTCGGCGCTGCGGGGATTGATTTGGCTTTTTAGTGTCGTCATGTCTCCATCCATCAGTCGGGCGGGCGGCCGGAGCCGCCCGGTTGAAACCTGGGTTCAGAACCCGCCTTCGGCCAGCCAGCGTTCCATCTGCTCCAGCCGGTCGGCGCCAAGAAAGGGTTCGCCATCGATCAGCACATAGGGCGCGCCGAACATGCCGCGGCCGAGTGCCGCTTCGCAGGCGGCCTTGAGCCTGGTTTTGTAGTCCTCGCTGCCCATCGCCAGCAGCAGGCTGGCCCGGTCGGCGCCGAGGCTGACGGCCAGGTCCAGCACGATGTCGGCGCGGGAAATGTCGAGATTGGTCACGAACATCGCCCGGAACACCGCCTGGGCAAAGGGCCGGGCCAGTTCCGGCTGCTGATCCAGCAGGACGTAATAGGCGCGGGCGGCCTGCTGGGTGGCGAGCGGGAACAGCGGCGGATGGCGGTAGTTCAGGCCGAGAAAGCGCGCCGAGCGGGCGACGTCGATCTGCATGTAGGGGTATTTGTTGCTGGCGGCCGGCGGCGTGATGGCCATCCGTTGAAAGATCACCCCCAGCAGCACCGGATGCCAGTTCACGCTGCGGCCATGGCGGGCGGCCAGCGCGTCGATCTTCTCGCTGAGGAGGTAGGCGTAGGGCGAGGAGAAGTCGAAGTAGAAATCGAGCGGGGCGGTCATGAGGGCAGCTTTCGGGCGGGACGATTGAGCAGATAAACCCCGGCGATGACCAGACCGCCGCCCAGCAGCACCGCGGGCGGCAGGCGTTCGCCAAGGATCAGGGCGCCGAGCAGCACGGCGAACACCGGCACCAGATTGATGAAGGCCGCGGCGCGGGTGGCGCCGACTTTCTGGACCGCGTCGCCGTACCAGAGGTAGCCGGCGGCGGTGCCGAGGATGGCGAGGAACAGGATCGCCACCCAGGCGGCCAGCGGCCAGTCCGGGCTGGTGCCCAGCTTGCCCTCGCCCAGCGCGGCGAGCAGCAGGAACAGGCCGCCGCAGAGGCAGCCGGACCAGGTGACGACCACCGGCGGCAGCCGCCGGCTGGCCTGACGGCCGATGAAGGTGTAGGCGGTCCAGCACAGCACGCAGCCGATGATCAGGGTTTCGCCGAAGCCGATGCCGCCCTGCAGCAGCGCCAGCGGGTCGCCGTTGCCGATCACCAGCAGGCAACCGCAGAGCGCCAGCGCCGAGCCGAGGCATTTGAGCCGGGTGAAGCGGGCGCCGAAGAACAGCAGATCGACCAGCGCGACGGTGACCGGATTGAGCGCAACCACCAGGGCCGCCCGCCCGGCTTCGATCTTTTGCAGGCCCCACATGAAGCAGATGCCGTAGAGGAAGATGCCGAAGAAGCCCAGCGCCAGCGCCCACAGCCAGTCGGCCCCGGCGGGACGGCGCAGGCCGGGGGCCAGCGCAAAGGGGGTCAGCACCGCGGCGGCGATCAGGAAGCGCCAGGCGGTGGCCGCCAGCGGCGGCGCGTGATGGGTGAGCACCCGCCCGGCAATCCAGGTGCCGCCCCAGAACAACATGGTCAGCAGCAGCTTGAGGTAGGTGGCCGGCGTGGCGACGGGCGCGACGGTCACGGACGGGCCAGCGGGGAGCGCCCGCCAGGGCCGGCAGCCCCCGCCCCGGAGGGCAGGCGCTGCCGCAGCCAGGGCGGGCGCGGGGTCATGTCAAGGCCTCCAGCGCCGCCTGATAGCGGGTCGGCAGGTCTTCCGGGCGACGGACGGTGAGCCCGAGGTCGTGCATCAGGCCATCTTTCAGGCTGTAAACCCAGCCATGCACGGTCAGGGGCTGGTTGCGCGTCCAGGCGTCCTGGACGATGAAGGTCTGGCAGACATTGCTGACCTGTTCGAGCACGTTCAGCTCGCACAGGCGGTCGTGTCGCTGTTCCGGCGGCAGCTGGTCGATGGCGGTGTGGTGCTTGCCGTGCACGTCGCCGACGTGGCGCAGCCAGATGTCCACCAGCCCGACCCGGTCCTGGTTCAGCGCGGCCTTGACGCCGCCGCAGCCGTAGTGGCCGACGACCATGATGTGCTTGACCTTCAGCACCTCGACGGCGAACTGGATCACCGACAGGCAGTTGAGGTCGGTGTGGACGACGACGTTGGCGATGTTGCGATGGACGAAGACTTCGCCGGGCATCAGGCCGACGATCTGGTTGGCGGGCACCCGCGAGTCGGAGCAGCCGATCCAGAGGAATTCCGGAGTTTGCAGCTGCGACAGCTTGTGGAAGTAGGTGGGGTCGATTTCCTGCATCTGGCTGGACCAGGCGCGGTTGAAATCGAACAGGTGGCTGAGGTTTTCGTTGCGGATTTCCTCTTCGGACCAGTTTTCCAGGTCCAGCGACAGGAACATCGTGCCTTCGAGCGGGGTGTGGTAGTAGGCCGGGGCTTCGCGGAAGCCCAGTTCCCGGTACAGCTTCACCGCCATCCGCATCGCCGGCAGCGTGTCGAGCAGCAAGCGGCGGTAGCCAATGGCCTTGGCCGCCTTGATCGCCGCGACCGCCAGCAACCGGCCGACGCCCAGACCGCGGACTTCCGGACAGACGTAGAGGCGCTTCATTTCGCACAGCCCGTCAGAGAACGGCCGGACGCCGACACAGCCGACCGGGCGGCCGTCCAGTTCGGCGATGAACAGCCGGCCCTGGGGCGCCGCGTAGGCACCGGGCAGCGAGGCCATTTCTTCGGCGAAATTCTGAAAGGACAGATCCACGCCCAGCCAGCCGGCGTAATTGCGGAAAAACTGGCGGACCACGTCGAGGGCGGCGTGGTCGTTTTCGGTGAGGATGCGCAGGGTAAGACTCATGTTGATTCGGCTCCAAAATCCCGGAGCTGCCGGAATGACAGCTCCTGAAGGAGCGTTCACGCGGACTCGGCGAACAACTCCCGACCGATGAGCATACGACGAATCTCCGAGGTTCCGGCACCGATTTCGTACAGTTTGGCGTCCCGCCACAGCCGTCCAACCGGGAACTCATTGGTGTAACCCACCCCGCCCAAAGTCTGGATCGCCTCGCCGGCCATCCAGGTCGCCTTCTCGGCGGCGTAGAGGATGGCGCCGGCGGCGTCCTTGCGGGTGGTTTCGCCGCGGTCGCAGGCCTGGCCGACCGCATAGACGTAGGCGCGGGCGGTATTCATGATCACGTACATGTCGGCCAGCTTGCCCTGCATCAGCTGGAATTCGCCGATCGCCTGGCCGAACTGCTTGCGGTCATGGACGTAGGGCACGACGCTGTCCATGCAGGCGGACATGATCCCCAGCGGCCCGCCAGCGAGCACCGCCCGTTCGTAATCCAGACCGCTCATCAGCACCCGGACGCCGCCATGCAGCTGGCCGAGGACGTTTTCTTCCGGCACTTCGCAGTCGTCGAAGAACAGCGGGTAGGTGTTGGAGCCGCGCATGCCCAGCTTGTCCAGGTGATGACCGTGGCTGAAGCCGGCCATGCCCTTTTCGACGATGAAGGCGGTGATGCCCTTGGGGCCGGCTTCAGGGTTGGTCTTGGCGTAGACCACCAGCACGTCGGCGTCGCCGCCGTTGGTGATCCACATCTTGGCGCCGTTCAGCACGTAACGGTCGCCCTTCTTTTCAGCGCGCAGCTTCATCGACACCACGTCGGAGCCGGCGTTGGGTTCGGACATCGCCAGCGCCCCGACATGCTCGCCGGAGATCAGCTTCGGCAGGTATTTCTGCCTTTGCGCTTCGGTGCCGTTGCGCTTGATCTGATTGACGCAGAGGTTGGAGTGGGCGCCGTAGGAGAGGCCGATGCTGGCGGAAGCGCGGGAGATTTCTTCCATCGCGATGATGTGCGCCAGGTAGCCCAGGTTGGTGCCGCCGTATTCCTCCGGCGCGGTCATCCCCAGCAGGCCCATCTCGCCGAATTTCCGCCACAGGTCGGCGGGGAACAGGTTGTCCTTGTCCACCGCGGCGGCGCGGGGCGCGATTTCCCGGCTGGCGAATTCCTGCACGGCTTCGCGCAGCAGGTCGATGGTTTCGCCGTGGCCAAACTTCAGCATCGGATAGTTCATGAGGTCTCCTCCTTATTTTTCGGTTTTGCCGTGCATGACCATGATGGTCTGCTGCATCAGCGCGCAAAGGGTTTCCTGACCGTCCTTGCAGGCGAACACCTCCGCCTGGGTGACCACCAGGGTACGGCCGGCACGGGCAACCCGGCCGCGGGCAATCAGTTTTTCCCCGTCTGCCGGGGCCAGCAGGTTCATCTTGTACTCCACCGTCAGCACCGAGGCCGCCGGCGTCACCGTGGTCATCGCCGCATAGCCCGCCGCCGAATCGGCAATCATCCCGACCACGCCGCCATGGATGAAGCCATGCTGCTGGGTCACCTCCGGCTTGTACGGCAGGTGAATCTCGCAACAGCCGTGCTCGACGACCGGCAGACTCGCCCCGATCAGGGCCATCGCGTTCTGCCGGTCAAAACTGGCACGCACCCGCTCGGCAAAATGCGGATCAGAAATTCGGCTCATCGTGACGCTCCCGGCAGAAGTTGGGTGAGGCGCTATTTGAATTTACGTTGACGTAAACGTCAACTAAAATTGCTGACGAAAACGCACGGGCTTTCGCGCTGCGGCAGTCGTTCAGCGTTCAGTGGAAAGTTCGGCAGCAAGCAGGGGCTCGCCCTCGATCCCGCTCGCTTCACCCCGGTCCTGCAGCAGTTCGCGGCAGAGTTGTTCGAATTGCTTGAGTTCGCCGAGGACGGCGGCGATGTCTTCGAGTTGCTGGCTCAGCGCGGCGCGGCGGTTGGTGATGACCCGCAGGCATTCCTGAAGCTGGCTGGTTTTATCTCCGGCGCTGACGTACATGCCGATCAGGTCCTTGATCTCGGCCAGCGACAGCCCGAGGCGCTTGCCGCGCAGCGCCATCTTCAGCCGGGCGCGGTCGCGGCGGGAGAACACCCGGTTGCGCCCTTCCCGTTGCGGCGCCAACAGGCCCTGGTCTTCCCAGAAACGAATGGTCCGCGGCGTGATGCCGAATTCTCGGGCCAGTTCGGAAATGGTGAAGGTCTGCGCAGTGTCCACGTCGGGCATCCGGGGGAAATCGGACGGGAAGTTAAGCAGATGGACAGGCATTTTTCAATCAGCGGCCGCGTGCTAAGGGTCGCGGCCCAACAAGAAGGACATTGAATATGGTGCAGGAACTGGAATTTCCCTTCCCGACCCCGCCGGCGGGCGGCGCGGTGCAGGCGGTGGCCCCCGGCGTGCTCTGGGTGCGGATGCCGCTGCCTTTCGCGCTGGATCACATCAACCTGTGGCTGCTGGCCGACGGCGAGAGCTGGGTGGTGGTCGATACCGGATTCGCGCTGGATTCGGTGCGGCATGACTGGGATCACATCCTGACCCAGCTGGCGGCGCCGATCAGCAAGGTGATCGTCACCCATTTCCACCCGGACCATCTGGGCCTGGCGACCTGGCTGCAGGCCAGGCACGACGCCCCTCTGCTGATGACGACCGGCGAGTTCCTGACCGGCCAGGCTGTGTGGCACGAAATCGGCGGCCACGGCACGACGCCGATGCTGGCGCAATTCAGCCAGCATGGCCTGGACGACACCCGGCTGGCGGCGCTGGCGCAACGGGGCAACGGCTACCGCCGCGGCGTGCCGGAGATGCCCGAAACCTACCAGCGGCTGTTCGACCGGCAGGGGCTCAACATCGGCGGGAAAAGCTGGCAAGTGATTGTCGGATATGGGCATTCGCCTGAACATGCAGCGCTTTACTGCCCGGAACTTGGCGTGTTAATTTCCGGCGATATGCTTCTGCCAAAGATCTCCACCAACATCAGTGTTTTTGCAGTGACCCCGACGGCGGATGTGCTGCGGCTTTACCTGGATTCGCTGGACGACCTCACCGCACGGGTCGCCGCCGACACCCTGGTTCTGCCCTCGCATGGTCTGCCCTTCCGCGGGTTGCAGCCACGAGTGGAAGCATTGCATGCCCACCACGTCGAACGACTGGGCGTGCTTGAGGAGAACTGTAACGAGCCCCGGAGTGCCGCGGAGTTGTTGTCCACGCTGTTCCCGCGGTCGCTCGATACCCACCAGACGATGTTTGCCATGGGCGAAGCGATTGCCCATCTCAACCATCTCGAACAAGCCGGCCGGCTGTCGCGCAGCATCGACGCCGACGGTGTAATCCGCTTCCAGCGGAGCTGCCTTACCCACTAGAAAGGGAAATAAAACATGTCGCAACAACCCCAGGACCAAGCGCCCCTGCCCAACCCGGCCGACGTGGCCAAGACCTACGCCGAAGTCGCCCAGCGCGCTTCCCGCCTGCTGACCCAGTACATGGAAAAGAAGTCCAAGGACGGCATCGCCGCCCCGGCAGACGAACTCGGCGTCGCCAAGGCTTTCATGGATCTGTCCTCCCGCCTGCTGGCCAACCCCTACAAGCTGGCCCAGACGCAGATGAACATGATGTGGGACTACTTCTCCCTGTGGCAGCACACCACGCTGAAGATGATGGGCATGCCGATCCAGCCGGTGGCCGCACCGAAGAAGGGCGACAACCGCTTCAAGAACGAAGAATGGGAACAGCATTTCCTGTTCGACTTCGTCAAGCAGTCCTACCTGATCGCTGCCCGCCACATTCACGACACCGTCAGCACCGCCGACGGCCTCGATGAAAACACCCAGCAGAAGGTTAACTTCTTCACCCGCCAGTACATCGACGCCCTGTCCCCGTCCAACTTCGCGCTGACCAACCCGGAAGTCTTCCGTGAAACCGTCAAGAGCCACGGCCAGAACCTGATCAAGGGCTTCAACAACCTGCTGCAGGACATGGAATCCGGCGACGGCCAGCTGCGCATCCGGATGACCGACACCAAGGCCTTCGAAATGGGCAAAAACGTCGCGACGACGCCCGGCAAGGTCATCTTCCAGAACGAACTGTTCCAGCTGATCCAGTACGAACCGAGCACCCCGCAGCAATACAAGCGTCCGCTGCTGATCGTGCCGCCCTGGATCAACAAGTACTACATCCTCGACCTGCGCGAGAAGAACTCCTTCGTGAAGTGGTGTACCGACCAGGGCCACACCACCTTCATCATGTCCTGGGTCAACCCGGACGAGAACCTGGCCGAGAAGTCCTTCGAAAACTACCTGCTCGAAGGCTCCCTGACCGCCGTGGACAAGGTGCTGGAACACACCGGCGAGAAGGACCTGGACATGGCCGGCTACTGCCTGGGCGGCACGCTGCTGATGAGCACGCTGGCCTACATGGCCGCCAAGAAGGACAAGCGCGTCTCCTCCGCCGTGTTCTTCACCACCATGCTGAACTTTGCCGAGCCGGGCGAACTGGGCGTCTTCCTCGACAAGGGCGCTGTGGAAGGCCTGGAAAAGAAGATGGCCGAACGGGGCTACCTCGAAGGTTCGGAAATGGCCACGACCTTCAACATGCTGCGCGCCAATGACCTGATCTGGTCCTTCGTGGTGAACAACTACCTGATGGGCAAGGACCCGTTCCCGTTCGACCTGCTGTACTGGAACTCCGACTCCACCCGGATGCCCGCCGCGATGCACAGCTTCTACCTGCGCAACATGTACATCGAGAACAAGCTGAAGGATCCGGGCGGCGTCACCCTGGCCGGTGTGCCCATCGACATCACCAAGGTCAAGACCCCCTGCTACTTCATCTCCACCATCGAAGACCACATCGCCCCGTGGAAGAGCACCTACATGGGTGCCCGCCTGCCCTCCGGCCCGACCAAGTTCGTGCTGGGCGGCTCCGGCCACATCGCCGGCATCGTCAATCCCCCGGCCGCCAACAAGTACGGCTTCTGGACCAATGACGCCACCGACGGCAGCCTGCCGGAAAGCCCGGAAGAATTCCTGTCCGGCGCCACCCAGAACTCCGGTTCCTGGTGGCCCCACTGGGAAGCCTGGACCCGCAGCCAGACCGGCGGCGGCGCCCAGATCGACAGCCGCAAGCCGGCCGAAGGCAAGCTCCCGGTCGTCGAAGACGCTCCCGGCAGCTTCGTGAAGTTCCGTCTGGACGCCCAGAAGAAGGCCTGATTCCCGGCCTGAAGTCGCAACAAAGGACCCGCCGCAAGGCGGGTTTTTTGTTGGTGCCGTCTGGAAAAGGAGCGCGGAGCGCCTGAACCGGCACGCCGCCCACCCGAATTTCTCCGCCGCCCGCGTTGCACGCCGGGCTTACGGCGTATCCTTCGCGCCCCTGCTTTTGCCGCCCGTTCCGATGTCGCTGCCTGAACTCCCCGCCCTGTTGGCTCTCCCCCTCGCCGCCTTGCTGGGCGTCGGGCTGGACCGGGTTTTCGGAGAGCTGAACCGGTGGCATCCCCTGGTGGGCTTTGGGCGTCTGGCGGCTGCGGTGGAACGGCGGATGCCACGGCGGCGCCGGGCGGGTGTCGTCGCCTGGGCCGGGGTGGTGTTGCCCTGGGTCGGGCTGGCGGCGGGCTTGCGGGCCGCGCTGCCGTCCTGGCCGGCGCTGGGCCTGGATGCGCTGCTGCTGTATTTCGCCCTCGGCGGCCGCAGTCTGGCGGAGCACGCCGAAGCCATCGCCACGCCGCTGGCTGCCGGGGATTTGCCGCAGGCGCGGCAGCAACTGAGCCGGATCGTGTCCCGCGAAACCGGCGCCTTATCCGCCGAAGAAGTCGCCAAAGGCGCGGTGGAATCGGTGCTGGAGAACGGCAACGACGCGGTGTTTGCGGCACTGTTCTGGTTTGCCGTCGCGGGCGGGCCGGGGGTGGTGCTCTACCGGCTGGCCAACACGCTGGATGCGATGTGGGGCTACCGGACGCCGCGTTTCCTCGCCTTCGGCTGGGCGGCGGCGCGGATCGACGATGCCTTGAATTACCTGCCGGCGCGGCTGACCGCGCTGAGCTATGCCCTCTTCGGCGCCACCGCCAACGCGCTCCGCTGCTGGCGACGCCAGGCGCCGGCCTGGGACAGCCCGAACGCCGGCCCGGTGATGGCCACCGGCGCCGGCAGCCTCGGTCTGCAACTGGGTGGCGCCGCCATTTACCACGGACAAATCGAACAGCGGCCGCCGCTGGGCGCGGGACGCCCGGCCACCGCCGCCGACATCCCGCGGGCCTTGCGCCTGTTGCGGCGCAGCCTCGGCCTCTGGCTGGGGCTACTCGCCCTGCCCGCGCTGCACATCTGGCTGACAGGAGTTTTCCATGCTTGAACACGGTGGCGCGCTGCGCCGGGCTGCAGCCCACTACGGCCGGCCGCTGGCCGACTGGCTTGACCTCTCCACCGGCATCAACCCCCAGGGCTGGCCGGTGCCGCCGCTGCCGGCCGCGGTCTGGCAACGCCTGCCGGAAGAGGACGACGGGCTGGAAGACGCCGCCCGCGCCTACTACGCCAACCCGAATCTGGTCGCCGTCGCCGGCTCCCAGGTGGCGCTGGAAACCCTGCCCACCCTGTTCCCGCGGCAAATGATCGCCTGCCTCGGCCCGCTCTACGCCGAACACCCGGCCGCCTGGCAACGGGCCGGGCATCGGGTCCGGCAGATCCCCGCCGGCCGGCTCGACCGGGCGCTGGCGGCGCTGACGCCGCTGGTCTTGCTGTGCAATCCCAACAACCCCGGCGCCCAGCGTTTTTCCCGCCAGGAACTGCTGGCTGCCGCGGCCCAGCTGCAGCAGCGCGGCGGCAGCCTTATCGTCGATGAAGCCTTCATCGACGCCACCCCGGAAGACAGCGTCGCCGACCTGGCCGGCAGCGCCGCAGCCCCCCGGCTGGTGGTGTTGCGCTCGCTGGGCAAGTTTTTCGGGCTGGCCGGCCTGCGCGCCGGCTTCCTGCTCGGCGCCCCGGAACTCTGCGAATCGCTAAGACATCGCCTCAGCCCCTGGCACCTCAGCCATCCAAGCCGCTGGGTCGCAACCCAGGCCTTGCGCGACCAGGCCTGGCAAGCCGCCACCCGCGAACAACTGCACGCCGCAAGCTCACGACTGCAACAACTATTCGACACCCAAGCCCTACCCGGCTTCGCCCCCGCACGGCGAACCCCGCTATTCGTCTGGCTCGCCGCGGAAAAGACCACAAATAGCGAGCAAGACCTCGCCGCAACGCTGGCAGAACACCTCGCCACCCACCACGGCATCCTCGTCCGCCGCTTCCCCGACCCCGCCGCCCTCCGCATCGGCCTGCCGGGAGACGAAGCCGGCTGGGCGCGACTGACTGCAGCGCTGACGGATTTTCCTCGGCAGGTTTGAGTCGCAAAGCACGGCTGGTTTGGCGGTGTCAGGTTAAACACGGGTTTCCGATGTCCGGACGGTTTGGGAAGTTGCGGGCGGAGGCCGAAATCGCCTGAGGACCCTTACGCATTTCAACAATGCCGATGGCAACTCAATCTCATCAAGACCGCAAGCTCCAGCAAACGACAACTCCTCGGCTACAACACCACCGCCCCAGAATCCGCCACCAAGACACCCAACAAGACCAGGCAGAAATCCAAAACCTTCAACCCACCAGCCGGATCATCAGCGCGGCACAGGGAATACTGGAGCACCTGCTGAAACATCTCATCTTTCCGACTTGGACTAGGCGGGAGGGCAATTGGGAGCTTGGGAGCTTGGTCACACGTTTTGATCGCGGCGGTGATGTTTCTTCGCAAGCCAGAACCAACTGTCACCCTGTGTGCTTACTTTGGCCCGAATTGACGCAATGATAGTTCGAGCACAATTTGCTGAGACTCCGTACAAAGCTTTGCGCATGGACATGCAGCAATATCTTTTACGCTCAAAGCCAAGGGTAAAGACAATAAACCTCATTAAGCCGATATAGACACAATAACTTCCATCACCCTTGAAAATTTTTCTTAGTAAAAAAACGGGGTCTGAATTACTTGATCAAACCCTCGGCCTCAAGAATCAACCTATTAATTCAGCGAACGGGAAGATCACACCATAAAATCGCAACAACATGACTCTGTTGCGCCTTGAATCCTCTTGGCATGAAGCCTAAATTTCACATCCCTTTCAAATAAAAATATCGTAGACAGGAGGCAGTTGTGCTTATCTCCATAATAAACAGGTCCGCATCACTTCCCGACATCGAACTTCAAACGGCCATCAGGGCTATAAATCGCCAAATCAGGGAAGATTTTCAGCCTTACTGGAGTTTTGGTGCCACGCTAAGATTGGAAGGTGCAATCGGAAGTACTGCTGACACGGTCAATCTACCCGACATGCGAGGGGACGCTGTTCTCTATATTGTTGATGCAGCTGACACCAGTGAAGCGTATGGATGGCACTTCAGAAATAATTCCGGGATTCCATATGGATTCGTATTTCTGGATTTATGCAAAAAGCTTGGCGAGAACTGGACCGTAACCTTGTCTCACGAAGCACTTGAATTAATTGGTGACGCCCAAGTTAACATGCTCGTTTCTGGCCCTCACCCTGCTAACCCTGACCATCAAGTATTTCATGCATTTGAAATGTGTGATGCGGTTCAAGCAGAAACATACCTCATCGACGGAGTCGAGGTTTCAAATTTTGTCCTTCCCTTGTATTTCACATCTGGCAATGAGACAGGCGGCCGAAATGACTTCCTTGGGAATACTCACAACGGCAGTTCGCTTTCTTCATTTGGAATATCCCCAGGTGGCTACGTGAACTTCTTCGATCCGGCCACAGGCAAATACGACTCCTACTTCGCTAAATCAGATAAAAAGGCCGAGAAAAGGCTCAAGGCCAAAGCCAAGTACGAAGCAGGTCGCGGTCAAATGCGTAGTAAATCCTTGCTTCGAGGTAATGGGTAACGCACAAGGCCAGTCCATCGATGTGACCCACATCAGGCTTTATTTATGAAAAACGACATTGCAGGCTGGATGGCTGCCATGACCAAGAACCTGGAAGAGGCACAAGGCTATCTGAATGCCCACAGGCCGGGGTCCCCTTCCTGGAGCATGTCGGACATGACCGTTTGCATGGAAGCCAGCATCCTGCGCCGAGAGGAACACTTCGCTCAGATCGGACTGGAGGCATTCTGCTGCATCCCCTTGAGCACCTACTACCACATCGGCCACCGTAACGAAGCAAGCACAGTACGAATCGAATTTGAAATTCAAGCACGACCTGTTCAACCACCTTCTGAGGAGAATCACCATGAGTAATCCCTCCCGTCTGGTCAATGACCTGACCTATCTGCCCGCAATCCTTGGCCGCATGGGTTTGTCGATAGCCGAAGCCCAAGATGAACTGAACGCCGGATACGTTAGTGCAGTGACTCAAATAGTAAAAAGCTTGGCGGACGTCTGCCAAAAGGCGGATAACGAAACCATTGATAAGCTTGATGCCGATGCCTCTAAAGCAGAACAGGAAGCCAATACTGCTGCAACCGAAAAAAAGAAAGAATTGGAAAAAAAGGCGTCTGATGCTAAGGCGGCGGTTGAAGCGGCCAAGAACGGCCGCCTTTTACCGAGTGAAGTAATCAATTTACTTGTACAAACAGCTCCCCCTCGCTACCAATTTTCGGAAACCACCTTCGATTTCAGTGCCGACTTGACAGAAAGCCTTAAAGCGGGCGTGTCTGGGGGGGGCAAGCTCGGGATCGGGGCGGTGGCGGTCAACGCTGAATTGTCGGTTGGCTACGGCTACGACTACCGCGCTGCCGCCCGCATCACATGCAAACTGCACGCACTGCCTGTTGGCGCCAATATGGTCGAAGCGTTAATCAAGCGAGTTGGTGAAATCGACCAACAAAAGCTTACCAATCTGCCCGACGCCACTGAAGCTCGAAAAGAATTGATCTCCCTGCAAACCAAGCTGGCTGACGCTTTGGGCGCTGTCGCAAAGTGATGATTAGGATTGTTCTAGCACCTAGACCAATAACGGTATAAATCATGACTGATACAGACATCACAGATCCTCAGTCTTCACTGACCAAAATAGCCCAAAAGCCAGGCTCCTTTAGCTCCCTAACAAATCTACGTAATTTCCTAAATCAAGCATTAGGTGCAGAGGACTCCGGCAGCGAGTCTCCGCAGGAAGTTTCTGGTAGTAATTTAACAAAAAAACCTATCCAAATAAAATTTCCAGAAAGCATTAATGAAGATGCCAAAAATATTCTCGGTGAGCTTTATCACGCATTGTTCCAGGATGCCACTGTTGTGCCACAGCAGAGACCAGCTTCAATGGCAAAGGGGGCTGATTCCCCGCCCCACCAACCCAAGGATAACGCCTTCGCCGGTTTTATGAAAGAGGTTGGGGACGCCTTACCCCAAGCCCAGAAAGGCTTGGATGCCAAGGCGGTTTCAGACTGGAAGCCGGGGGATCCGCTACCCAGTTCCGCGTACCGCATCCCCCGACTTTCTGCAGAAATCGCTTTCAATCTGGAAAAAGATACTGACACCGGCTTCAATCTGCTGCTTTGGCATACTGACAAGTCAAACAAGGAAACGCTGAACCAGAAGATCAGTTTTGACGTGGTCGCGGTGCCGGTGCCACCGGAACAGAACGTGCAAAACGTGCTACGTCAGAACATTGCTGCACGCCTGCCAGTTGGTGATGCCTGGCTTGGCAAGCTGGACGGCGCCCATTATTCCCAGATCAAGGACTGTGTCGTCGCCCTGAGGCTGGATAACGCAGCCGGCGTTGATGTGCTCCTAGTGCCCAACGGGACTAGCCCGATCAGTGAGACAGCGAAGTTCGCGGATGGCAACGCGAAGAAACTTCTTGGTTCGCTGACCTGAGTCAGGAAAGTGAAATCATGGGCGCGGCACTGATGATCGCCCCTTTCCTGGAAGAAGCGTTCCAGGGACTGGTCGGGTTGCGGGACCATCTTGCGCGGCAACAGGTGGAACTAGGCAACGTGGCGGTAGTTTACCGTCCGTCTGCCTTGAAGATGGACCTTAGGTTGATGGGCAAACAGTCGGAAACGACGCGTTTCCTGTGCTGGGAAAAGACTGATGTCAAACCCCTGTTCTCGCTGCAATTGTCGCTCGTCATCAAGCCAGAACTAAGGGAAGCTGCTGCACCGGCTGGACTTGAGTTTGGGGTACCAGACTTTCTGACAGACCTAGACGCCCCCAGAGACGAAAGCTTCCGCTTTTGTGCTGCTTCGGGTCGGGACTATCAAATCAGCTTTGGTGGCGAGGATTCGGTGAAGATTGTTCTTCTCTCCACTGGCACGGATGATCAGGTTCTCTTGACGAAGGGTAAGCCGCTGGACGCACAAGGGGCGAACGCGGTCATGGAGCTGATTGAAACGCTCGCCGCCTGGGCGCGAAGCAACTACCCAGTTTCCAAGACCTTCCCCTACAAACGCCTTGGTATCGCAACAGAAGGCTCCTTGCGCGAGGCGCTGGACCAGGTGGATGAGGAAGTACAGGCCTCGCATAAAATCTGCATCAGTGCAACGGGAGGCCGCAGCGGCGCTGCTATCTCGCTCAAGGATTTCCGTGCCAATCTGACGTTCTACGTCTCACAGACTGGACAGGCTCTGGATGATCCGGGAGTAGATTCGCCCGATGATGTCTGGTGGGGACACACCGCTGATGGATCAGCAATAAACGGTTTCGATAGCCAGCAATTTTCCTTTTTGCTGGAACCGGGTACGACTCAGAATGGCAATTCTTGTTTTTTGCTCCGTCCTATGGTGCCGGATTTGCTGGTTGCGGGTGAGTGGCACGAACGCTTCCAGAGAATGCTGACCAGCGACGATGCCACTATCCAGAATGCCCTCAATGAATCCGCTGGCAGGTTGGGAATAACGCCGGAAGCCTTGCAACAAAGCTGGCTCGAGGCGGTGAGCTCGGGACGTTTCGTCGTCGTGCGCGAGGGACAACTGCTGTCAGGCAGGAAAAAGGGCGACGCCAATCTTTTCGCAGTGGAGTTGGAGCCAGGTGCCTCAGGCACTTTGTTGCTGCTGGAAGCAGCGGTTGTGGTACCCGGCCCAAGGGACGACAGCCGCGAAATAGCGGTGAAACTCGCCAAAGTGATTGGCCTGCGTCGCGGTCCAGCAAACTGGACCATGACTAAGCCAATCCAATCAACCTGGGCCGCAACCTGGGCTGTGCGTATGTTCAGGTTACTGAGTGGTCTGGTAGCGGTTGCCGAAGATGGGCTTGCAATAACGCCCTCGGTGCCAGTTGTCAATGGCGGACCTCCGTCCGACGACACCCAATAAAAAACGAATCAGGAAAATCGAGGAACCGATATGGAACCCTGGAAAACCCTAATCCCAACCGCCGGACAGTCTCAGACTCTGGCCAGAGCTTCTGGAGCCATCGGCAAAGGCATCCAATATCAACTCGGGCGGGGCGGGTTCCGGCCTGATTTGCCCTTGGGCAACACCGCCGACTGCTCCGGGTTTGTTGCTTGGTGCTTGGGCATCCCGCGAGAACTACCGCCCGGGTCCCAGCACTGGCTCGATACAGACGCAGTTCACAATGGAGGAGGTGACGCGCTGCCAGACCTCTTCTTACCAGTACTATCCGGACGCGCCCTCGCCGGGGATTTGATCGTTTATCCGGATCGATCTGGCAAGCAAGGTCATATCGGTATCGTTAGTGTCGTGGCAGGTGGCCAGCCAGCAAAGGTGATTCATTGCTCGTCCGGGAACTACCGGAATTTTCAGGATGCGGTTAGGGAAACAGCACCAGACCCATGGCTTGCGCGAGAAGACACCCGCGTGATGCGGCCGGACTACGAACAGCTGCGTTCGCGCTTCAAAATCGATGTAGCAGCTGATCCCACCCCCCAGAAATTTAGCTTCGGATTGGATGGAGGAACAATACACCCGCTCATTGCCGATGACCCGACCTTGCGTCGAGTAGTAGACGGCAAGCTGGTATTGGAGGCCGCCCAACAAGTGGTTTCCGGGATAGGCGCAGTACAGCGTGCGATGGCGGTTCTCGCCCGGTCGGGCAAACCGGATTACCTGATTGATCTAGGCCCCAATGACCGTATGAGGGGGTGGTTCGGCCCCAAGACCATCAAGGCCATCAATGCATTTCAGACTGACCAAGGTCTGCCGGTCACACCGGCAGTTGATCGGAATTTCCTTCTCAGTCTGAGTCGCGAACTGTTTGCCTGTCACGAAGAAGACGGCGGGTATGCCATCCAGGCGAAAGTTGAAGCACTTGAATTCTCGCTGGTACAGAGAGGGCGGGATTGGTATGGGCAGACGCAGAGCGATGACGAATTCTTCGTAGCAAGGGAAGTCAGCTACCAATCGATGAAGGGTTTGTTGAACGATGTCGCTGCAAACAAGGCGGCCAGAATTGATGCTAGCCACAGGAAACTACTGGACACGACCAACCAAAGCTGGTTTCCCATTCTGCAAGTAGTAGCCCAATGCGAAAGCCAAGGCATTCTGGCTTGCATTAATACCTATGATCGAGCACGGTTCTCATTCGGCCCCATTCAGTTCGCCGCACACGTGGCAAACGGCGACTTCTATCAGTTCTTCCGTGCGATTTTGCAATTACCCTCCGCCGAACAATATTTCCCCGAATTAGCGCTCAATGAAGAGGGAAAGGTCTGCCGACGCGTAGGCGATAGTTTGCGCTGTCTGGAAGTTAGGAACGACATTGCGGGAATCATTGAAATGCAGCGCTACCTGAATCCTTCAGACGCATTGGTAGAAGATGACGAGGTACGTAATGCGGCGCGTCTCATCCATTGGTGCGAGCACGAAGAGGATTTTCGCCGAACCTTGCTCAATTGTTCCGTGTTCACGCTCAAGGGATGGCTGAAGGAGGCAAATCTGGATGCAAAAAGCACTCAAGGACTTAGTGGTTTGACCGCAACGGCCACGGTTGCTTTACTGTTGCATTGCGGAGCAGGTCGAGGAAGGAAATATATAATTAGCATTGAAGAAGCTATTACTGGGGGCAGCCAGGAAAAAGACATTGTGCAAAGAATTCTGGAGTCCGATCCAGACAAAGATCGGCGCAGCAATCTTGCTACGGCCATCAAGGAAAAAGAAGCGGAACTCAAGAAGCTTTCAATGGATGAATTACTCCGAACAATCTGAAAAATAATGAGACTTAAATGAAGACGAAGGTCCAGGGACTGTGAAACTCAGCGGAAAAAGAATAATGTCGTCAGAATTTTCAAGTATTGGCACCAATACCGCAGCACGTTTCTCGCTAAAACTCCATCGAGGAGAAGGTGCGGTACTTCTAGCCATGAATTGGCATGCTGAATTTCCTCCGATGGACTTCGTTGGTTTTGCCATCGAGTACCGGGAACCGGGTAGCGAAATCTTCTATTCTGTTAAGAACAGGCTAGCCTTCCGGCAGGTGGACCTTCAGTTAAATCCAAATGCCCTTTCCAGTCTTCAGTCGCCAATCCAAAAATTTCGCTGGGTGCACTTTCCGAGAAATGCCGATCTAACTGGCGACTTTACCTATCGAATCACACCGGTATTCATGAATCCCGAGGGGCAATTGAGTTACGGCGAAGCACAATTAGCCGGAGTGGAGTTGCGACGTGAGACTTTTCCTGGCGAAATGAATGTAGCCTTTACACGCGGATTTGTATCGTCTCAAGCATTCGTCGACAAATACGGAAAATTTGGAGAGATTTCCACATTACTTCCGAACAATTCGCAGAATGGATTAACGTTTAAGCCATCGCATCCCAAGGCGGACGAAGCAATGGGCTGGATGGGCTTCGAGGCACGCACGGCGATACTCGACGTGCTGGATAAAGCAGTAGAAGACAAAGAGGCTCAAGTTCGCGTTATCGCATATGATCTAGATCTTCCAGAAGTGGTCGAGAGACTGGAGAAACTCGGTCCCCGACTAACAATCATAATTGACGACAGTTCAGGGCATGATGGACCAAGCGCTGAAGAAACATTAGCGGAGAACCGTCTGTTGCAGACTGCCGGCGCTTCCAACGTAAAGCGCCAACATGTTCTCGGTTTACAGCATAACAAGTTGATTGTTATCAACAGTCCAACAAATAAGTATGTCGTGTGCGGATCAACGAATTTCAGCTGGCGGGGATTCTACGTCCAGTCCAACAATGCCGTGATCTTGACCGGGTCTGATGCGGTCAACACGTTTGGCAAGGCGTTTGACGATTATTTGAAAATTCCCACTTCCAAATTTAAAGAATCGACGTCTGCGAACTGGACTGAACTTGCATTTTCCAATTTAAAGCTTGGCGTCAGTTTCTCACCCCACGGCCGTACCAACATGCGGCTGGACGAAATTGCTCATGACATCGTGAACGGGACTAGCTCAAGTCTTTTCTACTCTCTGGCCTTCCTCTCGCAAACCCCCGGTCCAGTGCGGGAAGCGATAGGGGCTGTGACTAATAATAAACAATGCTTCGTCTACGGAATTTCTGATCGAGAAGTAGGAGGTCTGGATGTGCAACTCCCAAACGGAAACGTTGCCCCGGTCCATCCTGAAGCACTGAAAAAAAATGCGCCAGCTCCCTTTTCAGAGGAGTCGGCCGGTGGTGGTGGCGTGCGCATGCACCACAAATTTATCGTAATCGACTTTGACAAACCCACAGCACGGGTTTACCTCGGCTCCCATAATTTTTCCTCAGCCGCCGACAAAGATAATGGAGAAAATCTTCTGCTAATCAAGGACAGGCGCGTTGCCACAGCTTATATGGTGGAGGCCTTGCGTCTATTCGACCATTATCATTTCCGTATTACACAAGCCAATTCCGCTACCGCCAAAAAGGAATTGACTCTGGCTCGCCCACCAAAATCTGGCGAAAAACCTTGGTGGCATGATGATTATAACTCTCCTCGAAAAATCATGGATCGTAAGCTGTTCGCTTGAGCTTAATGTTGAAATCCCCCGTCACACCACCTATTTGAGCAATACCGCCTATCAGAAAAATCTGGCCATGCACTAGGCAGCCCGCCCTAAACAACCCCTAACCCGGTTATTTAATGAACCAACTCCTTGATTTTCGGTTCTGGAATTTTCATTAATGCGAATAGCCTTTTGATTTCTTGAAAATTTCTGCAAGTTTTAATGGGCCCCAAAGGCAAACATCCCTCGACGAGCGACTTGTTTCAGCAGCCTTTGGCTGAACTGATCAACCTCAAGCACCCGCTGGTCAAATTGGCGGACTTGATCGCTTGGACTGTCTTTGAAACCCGCGGGGTATAGTTCTTTCCTTCCCGTACTGGGTGCCCAGCCAGTTCGCCGCGCTTGATTGCGGGTTGCGCCGTTCGGGCCCTGTTTGGTATCGATTCCAACCCGCGCTAACCCCGCCCCCGCACCGAACTGATCAGCGCCGCGACAATCAACGCGGCGCCGAGCAGTCCGGTGACGGCTTCCGGCACATCCCACTGCACGCCGGCCAGCATGACCGCGGCGAGCGCGCCGATGGCCCAGAAGGCGCCGTGTTCGAGGTAGCGGTAATGCTCCAGCGTCTGCCGTTCGACCAGGAACAGCGTGAAGCTGCGGACGAACATCGCCCCGGCGCCCAGGCCCAGCGCGATGATCAGCAGGTTGTCGGTCAGTGCGAAGGCGCCGACGACGCCGTCGAAGGAAAAGCTGGCGTCGAGCAATTCCAGATAGAGGAAGCCGGCGATGCCCTGGCGGATGACCGGCACGCCAGCGCTGGCCGCTGCGCCCGGCGCCTCGTCGCCGCCCAACAGCGCCGCCATGCCCTTGGTCAGGATGAAGGCGATGACGCCCCAGCAGCCGGCCAGCACGAATTCACCGCGCCAGGGCTCGGCCAGGCTGCGGGAAATCAGCAGCAATAGCAGCAGG
>JBEBBF010000008.1:0-3144 GCA_041158545.1 Pseudomonadota bacterium
CCCCACGGAGACCACAATGCCCCATCCCCTGCTCGACAAGCACCGCGCCACCCTGGCCGGCGCCCTGGCCGCGATCCAGAACCGCAACTACTGGTCCGCCTATAGTGAAATGCCCAGCCCCAAGGTGTATGGCGAGACCGCCGCCGCCGACGGCAAGGCCGCTTTCGAGGCCCACCTCGGCCGCCGTTTCGAACTGGACCAGCCCGGCCAGCGCGGCTGGGCCGGCGGCGAACAGTCGCCCTACGGCATCGATCTGAATGTGGATTACCCGGTGTGCGAGCACGAAGCCCTGCTGGCCGCCGCCGCCGCCGCCATGCGCGGCTGGCAGAAGCTGGGCGCCGACGGCCGCGCCGGCGTCTGCCTGGAAATCCTCGACCGCCTGAACCGCCAGAGCTTCGAACTGGCCCACGCCGTGATGATGACCACCGGCCAGGGCTGGATGATGGCCTTCCAGGCCGGCGCCCCCCACGCCCAGGACCGCGGCCTCGAAGCCGTGGCCTACGCCTACCGGGAGCAAAGCTTCGTCCCCACGGAAAGCGTCTGGGAAAAGCCCCAGGGCAAGAACCCGCCGCTGGTGCTGAAGAAGCACTTTGAAATCGTCGGCCAGGGCGTCGGCGTCGTCGTCGGCTGCGGCACCTTCCCGACCTGGAACACCTATCCCGGCCTGTTCGCCGCGCTGGCCACCGGCAACGGCGTCATCGTCAAGCCGCACAGCAACGCGATCCTGCCGGCGGCGATCACCGTCCGCAGCATCCGCGCCGTGCTCGCCGAAAACGGCATCGACCCCAATCTGGTCAGCCTCTGCGTCGCCGACCGGGCGAGCACCCAGCAGCTGGTGACGCATCCGGCGGTCAAGTCGGTGGATTTCACCGGCAGCAACGTCTTCGGCCAGTGGCTGATCGAACACTGCCGCCAGGCGCGGGTCTATGCCGAGCTGGCCGGGGTGAACAACATCGTCATCGACTCCACCGACAGCTACAAGCGGATGCTGGGCAACCTCGCCTTCACGCTTTCCCTGTACTCCGGGCAGATGTGCACCACCTCCCAGGCGATCTTCGTCCCCGCCGGCGGCATCGACACCGACGAAGGCCCGAAGTCCTACGAGCAGGTCTGCAACGATCTGGCCCAGGCGCTGGGCAAGTTCCTCGCCAAGCCGGAAGTGGCGCACGCGGTGCTGGGCGCCGTGCAGTCCGCCGAGACGTTGAAGCGCATCGCCGAAGCCGACAGCGGCGCGCTGGGGCAGGTGGTGCTGGCCTCGACCACGCTGGAAAACCCGGAATTCCCCAAGGCCGCGGTGCGGACCCCGGTGCTGCTGGCCTGTCTGGCCGAAGAAGAGCACGCCTACATGGAAGAGCGTTTCGGCCCGATCAGCTTCATCGTCAAGGTCGCCGACACCGCCGCCGCCATTGCGCTGTCCGAGCGGGTGGTGCGCACCCACGGCGCGCTGACCGCGGGGATCTACTCGACCCGGCCGGAAGTGATCGATGCGATGATCGACGCGACGCTGGGCGCCAAGGTCGCGCTGTCGATCAACCTGACCGGTGGCGTCTTCGTCAATCAGTCTGCCGCCTATTCCGATTACCACGGCACCGGCGGCAACCCGGCTGCCAACGCGGCCTATGCCGACGCTGCCTTCGTCGCCAACCGCTTCGTCGTCGTGCAACGTCGCTATCACCAGTGATCGGGGAAAACGCATGAACTTCGAAACCATCCGTCTTGAACTGGCCGACGGCATCGCCCGGCTGACGCTGAACCGCCCGGACAAACTCAACAGCTTCACCGAAACCATGCACGCCGAGCTGCGTCTGGCCCTGGACGCCGTCCAGGCCGACCCGGCGGTGCGGGTGCTGGTGCTGACCGGCGCCGGCCGCGCCTTTTCCGCCGGCCAGGATCTGGCCGACCCGGCGATGCAGCAGGTCGATGGCCACATGCCGGACATCGGCAACGTGGTCGAGCGCAACTACAAACCGCTGGTGCTGCGGCTGGCCAACCTCAAGGTGCCGACCATTGCCGCGGTCAATGGCATCGCCGCCGGTGCTGGCGCCTCGGTGGCGCTGGCCTGCGATCTGGTGATCGCCAGCAAGTCCGCGTCCTTCCTGCAGGCCTTCTCCAAGATCGGCCTGGTGCCGGACACCGGCAGCACCTGGTTCCTGCCGCAACGGGTCGGCATGGCGCGGGCGCTGGGCCTGACGCTGCTGGCGGACAAGCTGCCGGCGGAAAAGGCCGCGGAATGGGGCTTGATCTGGCAATGCGTCGAGGACGCCGAGTTCGCCGCCCGGATCGACGCGCTGGCCGTGCAACTGGCCGCGGCGCCGACCAAGGCACTGGTCCGCACCCGCCAGGCGCTGCACGCCGCGCCCGGCCATACCCTGGAGCAACAGCTGTCGATGGAAGGCGGCTTCATGCGCGAGCTGGGCTGGAGCCACGACTACGCCGAGGGCGTCCAGGCCTTCATCGAAAAACGCCCGGCCAGATTCACCGGCCAGTAAGCGGGACACGGCATGGATTCCCTTCTTTCCGTGACCACGCCGGTCGGCGTGGTCGGTAGCGGTGCCATGGGCGCCGGCATCGCCCAGGTCGCCGCGGCGGCCGGCCACCCGGTCCGGGTGTTCGACAAGCGGCCCGGCGCCGCCGCCGACGCGGTGACGGCCATCCGCGCCCAGTTCGCACGGCTGGCGGACAAGGGCAAGCTGAGCCGCGAGGCCGCCGATGCCGCGGCCGCCCGCCTCAACCCGGTCGAGGCCCTGGGCGGGCTGGCCGATTGCGGGCTGGTGGTCGAGGCCATCGTCGAAGACCTCGCCGCCAAGCAGCAACTGTTCGCCGAGCTGGAAGGCCTGGTCGGCGCCGACTGTCTGTTCGGCAGCAATACCTCGTCGATCTCGATCACCGCGATCGGCGCGGCGCTGGCGCGGCCGGAACGGCTGGCCGGGCTGCACTTCTTCAACCCGGCGCCGCTGATGGCGCTGGTGGAAATCGTCTCCGGGCTGGCAACGGCGCCCGAGGTGGCCGCCTGCCTGTTCGCCACCGCCGCCGCCTGGGGCAAGACCCCGGTCCATGCCCGGTCGACGCCGGGCTTCATCGTCAATCGGGTCGCCCGGCCGTACTACGCCGAGGCGCTCCGGGTGGCGCAGGAAGGCGGCGCCA
>JBEBBF010000009.1:0-6143 GCA_041158545.1 Pseudomonadota bacterium
CAGACAAAGGCGATGTCGGTAATCGCCCGCGCCGCCACCGGCATGTCGCCAAAATAGCCCAGCGGCCAGCGGGCGTGGCGGTCGCTCCCGACCAGCACCTGGACGCCGCCATCGGGAAAACTCAGTTTCAACTCGCCGTGCAGCAGGAAACAGCTGGCCTTGGCCGGATCACGCCCGGCCAGCGGGTCGCCCCGGCGGGGAAGCTGCTCGACGCTGCAGACCTCGGCCAATTCCGCCAGACGCTGGTCGGAAAAGGCCGCCAGCGGCAGCAGGCGACGCAGCAACTCGGGAGTCAGCTTGTCGATGGCCACGTCAGAACTCCAGCACGATATTGTTCTGCAGCATCCGGACCTGGAATTCGCCAAGACCTTCTTCGATCTCCTGCATGGTCAGCTCGACCTGGCCCGGCTTCAGGTGGGTGATGTGAATTTCGCAACGCCGCTGCAGTTTCTGCAGTTCCGCCACCAGCAGGCTGGGGCAGAGGTGCTTCGACGCCTTGGCCAGCTTGCGTTCCCGGTTCGAAAAAGCGCATTCGATCACCAGATGGCGCAGATTGCTGATCTGGTTCACTTCCTTCCAGAAGGCATCATTGCTGCAGGTATCACCGGTGAACACCAGGCTGCCCTGGCCGGAATCCAGCCGATAGCCGACGGCCGGCACCGTGTGCTCCGCCGGCAGCGGCATGATCCGGCGGCCACCGAGATCGAGCTCCTCGCCCAGTTCCAGCCGCTGAAAGCGCAGGAAAGGCTTGTCGACCGTGGGAATCTCGGAAAAATCGGGCCAGACCGACCAGTTGAAGATGTGATTGCTCAGGATGGACAGGCAGGCCTCGGTGCCGTAGACCGTCAGCGGCCGGCTGCGCATTTCCCCGACCGTGTCGATCATCAGCGGCAACATCGCGATGTGATCGAGGTGGGTGTGGGTGATGAAGACATGATCGATCATCGCCAGTTCGGCAATCTGCAGATCGCCGACCCCGGTCCCGGCATCGATCAGGATGTCGTGATCCACCAGCATCGAGGTGGTACGCATGTGGCGCCCGCCGATCCCGCCGCTACAGCCCAGAATACGCAGTTTCATCGTTTATTTGGTCTGGAAGGTCGTCACACCATCCCAGTTGGCCCCCGGAGGATGGGCGCGCAGATACTGGATACGTGTGGCGTAGAGTCGATAAAGAGTGTTGCCCGGCTGCAACCTTTCCAGGTTGACCAGTTGCAGTTCGGCCTGTTCCCAGTCGCAAGCCCGGTAGAGGCGCAGGAATTGCTGCCATTGCCGCATGGCGTCCTTTTGCGATGCCGTCTGGGCTTCCGCCGGCCCCAGGGGTTCGTAAATCACCACCGGTTCGTCCTTGCCCTTGACCCGGACCCGGTCCAGTTCGCGGAAGGCGAAATCCTTGATCGCGTTGCGGGTGTCCTGGCCGACGATCAGACCAACACCGTACTGCTTGGTCAATCCTTCCAGGCGGGACGCCAGATTCACCGCATCGCCCATCACCGTGTAGGCCTTGCGCACCGGCGAGCCCATGTCGCCGACGGTCATCAAGCCGCTATTCAGCCCGACGCCGATCCGCAACGCCGGCCAGTTGCGTTCCCGGAACGAACGGGACAGTTCAGCGGTGGCCTGCTGCATTTCCAGCGCCGCCAGGACCGCATTCCGCGCATGCTCGGGATCGTTCATCGGCGCGCCCCAGAAGGCCATGATCGCGTCGCCGATGTATTTGTCCAGCGTACCGCGGTATTTGCGGATCACGTTGGTCATCACCCCGAGGTACTCGTTCATCAGCTGGGTCAGTTCCTTGGGGTCCAGCCCTTCCGACAGCGTGGTGAAATCGCGGACATCGGAAAACAGCACGGTCAGCTCGGCGTTGCGGCCCTCCATGTTGTAACGTTCCGGGTCGCGGGCCATTTCATCGACCAGCTCCGGCGGCACATACTGGCCGAACAGCTCGGTGAATTGGCGGCGGGAACGGGATTCGACGAAGTAGCCCCAGGACATGTTCAACGCGAACAGCAACGCGATCAGCAGCAGTGCCGACGCCAGCGGAAAGACCAGATTGCCCCAGTTCCACAGCATCAGGTTGAACAGGACCAGGCCGACAAAGGTACTCCCCGCCAGCAACGAAGCCCGCCCCGGCGACAGCAAGGGCAGCAAGCCGGCCAGCAACACCCCGACCAGCAGCAATTCGATGACTTCCGCCCCGAGGGAATAGGACGGCCGCAGCTTGACTTCGCCATTCAGAATGCCGGCGATCAGGTTGGCGTGGATTTCTACTCCGGGATAAGTGCTGCCCACCGGGGTCGACCGCAGGTCGACCAGCCCCGGCGCCGTGGTCCCGACCAGCACGATCTTGCCGCTCATCAGATTGGGCGGCAGCCGGCCTTTCAGCACATCAATCGCCGACACGTACTGGAAGCTCCGCTCATGCCCCCGGTAGGGCACCAGCGATGCCGCCTTGTCATCCACCGGCACCCGGTACTGGCGATCCCCGGCCACCAGGTCCAGCCATTCCAGGCTCACGGCCTTTTCCGGGAAACCAAAGTGCAGCATCGCGCCGCCCAGGAAATGCCGCAGCACCGCCAGCGACAGGGCTTCGTAATATTGACCGTTATGCTCCACCAGCATCGGCACCCGGCGGGCCACGCCGTCGAAGTCAATCAACGGGTTGAAATGGCCGGCGCTGGCCGCGGCCGCCTGCAACTCCGGCAGATTGGCGCCATAGCCGCTCCAGGACGTGATCGGCGTCTTCTGCTTGCCGAAAGACCCCACCGCGGCAACCGGCGGCGGCAGCACCCCGCCCTGGCGGGCATCGTCGAGCGAGGAGAAGTAATAGCCAAGGACGATGGGCTTGCCCTGCAGGGTCTGCGCCAGCAGCTGGTCGTAATTCAGGCTGGGACGCAGCGCCGACAACGCATTCTGGAAGCTGGGTTCGTCCTTCAGCCGTTTCCGGCCCAGGTCTTCCAGTATCTTCAGGCCCGAACTTTCGTCCGGCTCGGCAAAGACCACGTCAAAGCCCAGTACCTTGGCGCCATAGCGCTCGAAGATCTGGGTGACCAGGGTCGCGACCTTGTCCCGGCCCCAGGGCCAGCGGCCGCCTTCAGCCAGACTCTTCTCGTCGATATCGACGATCAGCACCTGCTCGTTCACGGTCTGCGGCATCGTCAGCCGCAAACGGACGTCATAGAGATAGGCGTCCAGCAGCGTCACGATGGGAATCTGCCAGAAGCGCGCCGCGTGCCCGGTGAACACCAGAACCAGCAGCAGCCCCAGCGTCAGGCGTACCAGATGCTTTTTCAATCCCGCTCCCGTCGCGGTATCCGACCGGTTGCCCGAATCAGGCCTTGAAGAAGAATTCCATCTTGACCCCGGCGATTTCGATCACGTCGTGGTCATTCAGGGGGTGAGCCTGGGCATCCAGCACCTGGCCATTCACTTCGGGGAAACGCTCCCCTTCGACATGGGTGATGAAATAACCCTGCGGCCGACGGGCAATGACCGCCACCTGCCGCCCCGGCTTGCCGAGCGTCGTCAGGGTTTTGGTCAGTTCCAGTTCCTTGCCGGCATTGGGGCCGTTGAGCAACTGGATCGCCGCGGTCGGCAGTTTGGGCGGCGGCGGCGGTGCCACCGCTTCCGGGGCAACGGGCATCGGCGAGGATTGCACCAGCGTCGCACCCGGGGTCGCCAGGGGTGCGGAACTGACCTGGGTTGCTGCTGCAGCCGCATTGACCTGCGTCGCCGAGTTGATCTGGGTGGCGGAATTGACCTGCGTCGCTTCCATGGGTTTGACCGCGCCCGGGCGCAGCACCATGGTCTTTTCAAAGTCGGCCGCGTTGGCGCTCACGGTGTCGCCGATGTACTTCAGCTTGTACTTGCCCAACTCGATCACATCGTTGTTCTGCAGGAAGTGTTTCTTGATCTGCTGGCCATTGACGATGGTGCCGTTGGTGCTGTTGAGGTCTTCGAGGAAGGAGTCCTTGAGGATCGTGACGATGGCGGCGTGCTCGCCGGATATGGCCAGATTGTCGATCTGCACATCATTGGTCGGGCGGCGACCAATCGTGATCCGCTCCTTGCTCAGCGGAATTTCCTTCAACACCAGTCCATCCATCGAAAGAATCAGTTTTGCCATCTCTGCACCTATGTCTACTTGAGCCAGGCCAGCAGCTTGCGCCACCAGCCCCGGGGCGCTGCAAAATCCCCTTTGATCTTGACCAGAATAACCGAAATATTGTCGCGGCCGCCGTTGTCGTTGGCCATTTCCACCAGCTGTTCCGCCGCCAGCGGCAGGTTGGCGCCCAGGGCCTGCAGCGTCAGCGCGATTTCCTCATCGCTGACCATGTCGTTGAGGCCGTCGGAGCATAGCAGGTAGATATCCCCGGCTTCGACCGCAAAATCGAATTGATCCGGGTTAACCAGCGGGTCCACCCCCAGCGCCCGGGTCACCAGATTGCGGTTTTGCGAGAACCTCGCCTGCTCCGGGGTGATGACGCCGCTGTCGATCTGCTCCTGCAGGAAAGAGTGATCATGGGTCAGCACTTCCAGGGTCTCGCCGCGCAGCCGGTACAGCCGGGAATCCCCGAGATAGGCCACCGTCAGCCGGTTGTCGAAGAACAGCGACAACACCAGGGTCGTGCCCATCCCGGCGTACTGCGGCTGGCTTTGCGCCGAACGGAAGATCGCAGTATTGGCCTCGGCGATCCGCTCGCCGAGGAAGGCGTGGACCTGTTCGTAACTGCTGTTGGCGCCCAGGCTCAACTGACCGTTGGCCATGGCTTCAGCCAGGCTGGTGGAGAGCAGCGCCGTGGCCATGCCGCTGGCGACTTCGCCGGCGTTATAGCCCCCCATGCCATCGGCCAGAATCGCCAGGCCCAGGGCCGGGCTGGCGAAGACCGAGTCCTCATTGTGGCTGCGCACCCGTCCCGGATCGGTACGGGCAACGATTTCCAGGGTCTCTGTCAGGTTCATGAATCCTTTTCTCTCAGAATTGGACGTCTACGCTGCTGCCGCCCGGCTCAGCCAGCACGGCGCGCAGGTCAGCCGCCATCTCGGCGCCCCGCTGGTAGCGTTGCTCGACATGCTTGTTCAGCGCCCGATCCAGCACTGCCACCAGGGCAGGAGGCAGATCGCCGCGCAGGCTCAGGATGTCGGTGGGCGCTTCATTGGTGATCAGGTACATCAACTGGGCCATCGACTCGCCAACAAAGGGCAGGCGGCCGCAGCTCAACAGGTAGAGGGTCACCCCGAGGGAGAACAGGTCGGAGCGGCCGTCGATTTTCTTGCCCGCCAGCTGTTCCGGCGACATGTAGGACGGGGTGCCCAGCACCATCCCGGTCTTGGTCTTGCTGGAATCGGTGATCCGGGCGATGCCGAAGTCGGTGACCTTGACCTGATCGGCCTCCGGCTCGTACATGATGTTGGCCGGTTTGATGTCCCGATGCACCACGCTGTTTTGGTGCGCATAGTCCAGCGCGTCGGCGACCCGGGCGACGATGCTGAGCAAGCGCGGCAGCGGCAGCAGGTTGTCAGGCTTGGTGTAGGGCACCAGATCGCGGCCCTTGAGGAACTCCATCGCGATGTAGGCCAGATCGTGTTCCTCGCCGGCGTCGTACATCGTGACGATATTCGGGTGGTTCAGACGGCCTGCGGTCTCCGCCTCGCGGAAGAAGCGGGATTTGACGTCCTCCAGCTCGTCCTCGTCGAACTCCTGGGCCAGCGCCATGGTCTTGATCGCAACGACCCGGTTGATCTTGGGATCGCGCCCGAGATACACCACGCCCATCGCGCCCTTGCCCAGCTCCTTTTCCACTTGGTAACGGCCCAGCATCGGCTTTTCGACCTGATCGCCGAGAATCACCGTGCCACCAGCGGTCGTGCCGCGTGCCGTCCCCAGCATCACCGTTTCCGACATCTGCTTGAGCTTGGCCAGCCGCTCCTTCAGATCGCGGAAATCCGGATTGTGCTCACCCATGTAACGGAATACCGCCTCGGCCTTGTTGAATTGCCGCTTGCGCTCGTAATCCAGCGCCAGGTTGTAGAGGTTGTCCATCAGGCTGTCGTCGAGCGGGCATTTGCGGAACTTGTCGAACGCCATGTCCAGCTGCCCCTGGCCCTGGAAGGCCAGGCCCAGCATCCGGTTGGATTCGGCG
>JBEBBF010000010.1:0-2587 GCA_041158545.1 Pseudomonadota bacterium
GCTTGGGAAAGGCGGCCAGCTTCGGCCAGCCCTCACCCCGCCCGCGCCACCACCGCGACGTCCACCCGTTCTGCGCCGTGCAGTTTCAGCGTCCGGGCGCATTCGTGGGCGGTGGCGCCGCTGGTCAGGACGTCATCCACCAGCAGCAGCCGGAGGCCGCTCAAGTCCTGGTTGCAGAAGAAGGCGTTGCGGACGTTGTTGCGTTTTTCGCTGATGGCGGTTTGCGCCTGGGGCGGGGTGGGGCGCAGGCGCTGGCAGCTGTGGGGGTCCAGGGTTTCGCTGCGGGCGCGGGCCAGGGGCTGGGCGAGGAGCTTGGCCTGGTTGAAGCCCCGTTCCTGCAGCCGTTGCGGGTGCAGCGGCATGGGCAGGATGCCGTCGAAGCGGGCCGGCGGCAGGTGGGGCAGCAGGTTGGCGGCGAAGAAGCCGGCCAGCGCGAACTGGCCGTGGTACTTGAATTCCCGGATCAGGGCGTCGAGGGGAAAGGCGTAGCGGAAGGCGGTATGGACGGCGTCGAAGGCCGGCGGCTGGCGCAGGCAGGCGCCGCAGCTTTCGCCGTGGGCGGTGGGCAGCGCGCATTGCGGGCAGTAGGGGCCGGTCAGCAGCGGCAGCTCGCCGGCGCAGGCCGGGCACAGCGGCTGGTCCGGGGCGGTTTCGCCGCAGAGCAGGCAGGTCTGCGGCAGCAGCGCGGCCAGCAGCGCATACCTCGTCCGTTGCATTGACTTGACACCCCCTTTGGCCGAAGATGCGCGGTTCTTTTTTGCAGCGCCTGCCCGGTTTTCGATCATGTCTTCCTGCTCCCAGAATGTGGCCTCTGCGGCCGCCGCCCCCGCTCCCTGGTCCGTCGATGCGGTCCTCGATCTGTACGACCTGCCTTTCATGGACCTGATCTGGCGCGCCCAGAGCGTGCATCGCCAGTTCTTTGATGCCAACGAGATTCAGCGCTCGACGCTGATTTCGGTCAAGACCGGGGGCTGCTCCGAGGATTGCGGCTACTGCTCCCAGTCCGCCCGTTACGACACCGAGCTGGGCCGCGAGCGGCTGATGCCGGTGGATGAAGTCGTTGCCGCGGCCAAGCTCGCCAAGGACAAGGGCGCCTCCCGCTTCTGCATGGGCGCCGCCTGGCGCGGCCCCAAGGACAACGACCTGGACAAGGTCATGGAAATGGTCCGGGAAGTGAAGGCGCTGGGCATGCAGACCTGCGTGACGCTGGGCATGCTGAAGGACGGCCAGGCCGCCAAGCTGAAGGAAGCCGGCCTCGACTACTACAACCACAACCTGGACACCGACTCCGAGTTTTACGGCCAGGTCATCAAGAGCCACACCCACGACGACCGGCTCGACACCCTTGATCAGGTCCGCGACGCCGGGATCAACGTCTGCTCCGGCGGCATCATCGGCATGGGCGAAAGCCGGCGTAACCGGGCGGCGCTGATCGCCCAGCTCGCCAACCTGCCGAAGGCGCCGGAATCCGTGCCGATCAACAACCTGGTGCCGATCCCCGGCACGCCGATGGCCGAGCAGCCGCGGCTCGACCCCTTCGAGTTCGTCCGCACCATCGCCGCCGCCCGGATCACCATGCCCCGTTCCTTCGTCCGCCTCTCCGCCGGCCGTCAGGAAATGAGCGACGAACTGCAGGCCCTGTGCTTCCTCGCCGGGGCCAATTCGATGTTCTACGGCGAAAAACTGCTGACCACCGGCAACGCCGACATCGAAGCCGACGACGCGCTGTTTGCCCGTCTCGGCCTCAAGGCCATTTGAAGCCCGACAGCGCCGGCGGTTTTGTCGACCGCCGTCAGGTGGACCGCCGCTTTGCGACGGTCGCCCCGGATTACAGCCGCGCCGACTTCCTGGCGCGGGAAGTGGATCGCCGGATGGCCGAGCGGCTCGACTACGTCACGCTGCAGCCGCAACGGGTGCTCGACCTCGGCTGCGGCAGCGGCGCCAGCTTTGCCGCGCTGCGCCAGCGCTACCCGGAAGCCCGGTTGCTGGGTCTGGACCGGCAGCCGGCGATGCTGCGTGCCGCCCGCGCCGCGCAACCCGGCAACTGGCGGCGCTGGATTCCCGGCCTGCGCGACAACGGGCCGCAGCTCCTCGCCGCCGACGCCGCCGCGCTGCCGCTGGCCAGCGGCCAATGCAGCCTGATCTGGTCCAACCTGCTGCTGCCCTGGGTCGATGACCCCGCCGCGGTACTGCGCGAAGCCCTGCGCCTGCTCGAAGTCGGCGGCCTGCTGATGTTCGCCAGCCTCGGCCCCGACACCCTGCGCGAGCTGCGCGGCAGCTTCGATGATGGCTACGACCACACCCAGCGCTTCTTCGACATGCACGACCTGGGCGACATGCTGGTCGAAGCCGGCTTCGCCGACCCGGTCATGGACATGGAAGTCCTGACGCTGACCTATACCGACCCGGCCCGGCTGTTCGCCGAACTCCGGGCCGCCGGCGCCACCTGCGCCATGCACGGCCGCCGCCCCGGCCTCACCGGCCGCCAGGGCTGGCAGCGCATGTTGCAGAACTACGCCCGCCAGCAACGGGACGGCCGCTACCCGGCCACCATGGAAATCATCTACGGCCACGCCTGGAAAGCCGC
>JBEBBF010000011.1:0-5527 GCA_041158545.1 Pseudomonadota bacterium
GCGGGCGGCGCAGACGCTGCGGCTGTGGCAGGAAATTTACGGCGCCTTTGCCGGCGACCTGGCCTTGCACTGGCTGGCGCGGGGCGGGGTGTACATCGCCGGCGGCATCGCCGCCAAGCTGTTCCCGGCGCTATCGGCCGGGGGCTTCCTCGCGGCGTTCAACGCCAAGCGGGAACATGCGGCGCTGGCGGCGCAGATGCCGGTGTATCTGGTCAGCGACGAGCGCCTGGGGTTGCTGGGCGCACTGGCACTGGCCGCACGCTGAGCGCTTCAGCCCTTTTCAGGCCCACAAGCGGTGGGCGCCGACGCTGTAAAGCCCGAGGTAGGTGCAGCACAGCGAGCCGACCAGGTGGGTCGCCGCCAGGGCCAGCGCCCAGGGCAGCTGCTGCGCCAGCATCCGTTCGACCACTTCCGCCGAGAAGGTGGAAAAAGTCGTCAGCCCGCCGAGGAAGCCGGTGATCGCGAACAGCTTCCAGACCAGCGGGAAATGGCTGTTGAGGTGGAACAGGCCGACCGCGACGCCGACCAGATAGCCGCCCAGCAGGTTGGCCGCCAGGGTGCCGAGCGGCAGGTGGATGAACAAGGGGTTGAGCAAGAGGCCCAGGCCCCAGCGGGTCCAGGCACCGAGGGCGGCACCGAGGCCGACAGCGAGAAATCCGGTGGCGTTCATCGGGATTGGGCGGTGGCAAGTTAAAATGGCGGGCTACGTTGAAAGGTCTTTCCGCCGTGAGCCCGAATAATAAAGCCCCCCTTCCCCCCGCCGCCAACTTTATCCGTAATGTCGTCGAGGCCGATCTGGCCGCGGGCAAGCACGCCCAGCGCCGCTGGGCCGGCCAGCCCGGTACCGCCGCCGAGCATGCCGCCGCGCCGCCGGACGCCGCGAAGATTCGCACCCGCTTCCCGCCGGAGCCGAATGGTTACCTGCACTTCGGCCACGCCAAGTCCATCCTGCTGAATTTCGGGCTGGCGCAGCAATTCGGTGGCCGTTGCCACATGCGCTTTGACGACACCAACCCGGAAAAGGAAGAGCAGGAATACGTCGATTCGATCATCGACGCGGTGCAATGGCTGGGCTGCAGCTGGGAGCAGGGGGGCGAAAGCAACCTCTACTACGCGTCCAATTACTTCGACTGGATGGCGCAGTTCGCCGAATACCTGATCAGCGCCGGCCACGCCTATGTCGATAGCCAGTCCGCCGAGGAAATGCGCGCCCGGCGCGGCACCCTGACCGAAGCGGGCCAGGATTCCCCGTTCCGCAACCGCAGCGCTGCCGAGAATCTGGAACTGTTCAAGCGGATGCAGGCCGGCGAATTCCCCGACGGCACCCACATCCTGCGGGCGAAGATCGACATGGCCTCGCCCAACATCAACCTGCGTGACCCGGCGATCTACCGGATTCGCCACGCCACCCATCACAACACCGGCGACAAATGGTGCGTCTATCCGATGTACACCTTCGCCCACCCGATCGAGGATGCGCTGGAGTGCATCACCCACTCGATCTGCACGCTGGAATTCGAAGACCAGCGCCCCTTCTACGACTGGCTGCTGGAGCGGCTGGCCGAAGGCGGGCTGCTGCAACGGCCGCTGCCGCAACAGATCGAGTTCTCCCGGCTCAACCTGACCTATGTCGTGCTCTCCAAGCGCAAGCTGATCCAGCTGGTCGAGGAAAAGCACGTTTCCGGCTGGGACGACCCGCGGATGCCCACGCTGGTCGGCGCCCGCCGCCGCGGCTATGCGCCGGAAGGCTTCAAGCTCTTCATGGAGCGTGTCGGCGTCACCAAGAACGATTCGCTGATCGACTACGTGCTGTTCGAAGACGCGCAGCGGGAAGTGATGAACGAGTCCGACGAACGCCGTGTCGCGGTGCTCGACCCGCTGAAGCTGATCATCGACAACTACCCCGACGGCCAGATCGAGGAATGCTTCGCGCCCAACCATCCGCTGCACCCGGAACTCGGCCAGCGCGCCATGCCCTTTGGCAAGGAATTGTGGATCGAAGGCGAAGACTTCCAGGAAGTCCCGGAAAAGGGCTTCCGCCGGCTGTTCCCCGGCAACAAGGCCCGGCTGCGCTACGGCTACGTCGTCGAATGCACCGGCTGCGACAAGGACGAAAACGGCAAGGTCATCGCGGTGCATTGCAACTACCTGCCCGACACCAAGTCCGGCACGCCGGGCGCCGACAGCGTCAAGGTCAAGGGCAACCTGCACTGGGTCGCCGCCGCTGCCGCCTACCCCGCAGAGATTCGCCTGTATGACCGCCTGTTCAGCGTCCCCGCTCCCGGCGCCCGCCGCGAAGGCGACGCCCCGGACCTGGAACGCAACTTCCTTGACGACCTCAACCCGGCGTCGAAGACCGTCATCACCGCGATGCTCGAACCGGCGCTGAAAGACGCCCGTCCGGAGCAGCGCTTCCAGTTTGAACGCCACGGCTACTTCGCCGCCGACCGGGGCGACTCCCGCCCCGGCGCCCCGGTTTTCAACCGGGCGGTGACGCTGAAGGATTCGTGGAAGTAAACCAGGCCGCAGACGCACAGGGGAGGGAGAGATGGCCGGAGGCTGGGGATGCCCCCATGAGGTCGATGATCGCTGCAGCAAGATCAACCATCTCCCCTGCGATCCGGGGATGAAGGGCTGCGAACTCTACGGCCGCTTTCGCTTCGCCAACGAGGACAAGAACGCCAGGCTGCGGGAAAAACAGGCCCGGGAAGGCAAGCCCGGCACCCCGACCGGAGCGCCCGCGGAACCGGAACGGAAAAACCCATGAACCGTCCGGCGATTCTGGAAAAGCTGCGGAGCGGGTTGCCTGATCTGCTTGCGGTCTACGCCTTTGGTAGCCGGATTGCAGCCACGGCTGGCCCGGAAAGTGACCTGGATCTGGCCGTGCTGGTGGTCGGGCAGGTGGAACCGCTGTTGCTGTGGGAGCTATCCGGAGAACTGGCGCTGCTTTGCGGTTGTGATGTGGATTTGCTTGATTTCCGGGCGGCTTCAACGGTCATGCAAGCTCGCATCCTGACGACCGGTGAGCGTTGGTGGGCAGCGGACTGGCGGGTGGATGCTTACGAGGCCGGGGCGCTGAACGACCGTTTGGACTTGGAAGAGGCGCGAGCGGGCTTGCTGGGCGAGATCGCAACAGAAGGGCAGGTTTATCGTGGATGAGGTGCTGTTGAACAAAGCGGCGACGATAGAGCGATGCGTGCGACGGGCGCGGGAAGAGTACACGACTGATCCGGCTGGTTTCTCCTCAGATTTCACCCGTCAGGATGCGGCGATTCTGAATATCCAGCGCGCCTGCGAAGCGGCGCTTGATTTGGGGCAGCACCTGATTCGCAGGGATCGGCTGGGGGTGCCGCAGAGTTCGCGGGATGTCTTTGCCTTGCTTGCCAGGGCCGGCTATGTCCCGGAAACCCTGGCGATGAACCTGCAGCGCATGGTGGGATTCCGCAATATCGCGGTTCATGACTACGCCAGCCTGCAACTCCCCATCGTTGTCCGGATTGTCGAAATCCATCTTGATGAATTCCTTAGTTTTACCCGGACGCTGCTGCAGCGCGGCTGAGGCTTGTTTGTGTTTTGAAGGACACCCATGACTTTTACCGAAACCCTGGCTGCGGCCTGGCAAAAGAATGATTCCCTGCTCTGCGTCGGGCTGGACCCGGACCCGGCGAAGTTTCCTGCCGGGCTGAAGGGGCGGGATGACGCGATTTTCGAGTTCTGCGCTGGCATCGTCGATGCGACCGCCGACCTCGTCTGCGCCTTCAAGCCGCAGATCGCCTACTTTGCCGCCCGCCGTGCGGAAGCGCAGCTGGAGGCGCTGATTGCGCATATTCATGAGAAACATCCTGGTATTCCGGTGATTCTCGACGCCAAGCGCGGCGACATCGGCTCCACCGCCGAGCAGTACGCGGTCGAGGCGTTCGAGCGCTTTGGCGCCGATGCGATCACCGTCAATCCCTACATGGGCCGCGATTCCGTCGAGCCCTACCTGGCCTACCCGGACAAGGGCGTGATCCTCTTGTGCCGGACGTCCAACCCCGGTGGCAGCGACCTGCAATTCCTCGATGTCGGCGGCGAAAAGCTCTACGAGCGGGTGGCGCGGCTGGTGGCGACGGAATGGAATGCTAACGGCCAGTGTGCGCTGGTGGTCGGCGCCACCTTCCCGGCGGAAATCCAGCGGGTCCGGCAGATCGTCGGCGACCTGCCGCTGCTGGTGCCCGGCATCGGCGCCCAGGGCGGCGACATCGAAGCCACGGTTCAGGCCGGCCGCACCGCGGCCGGCAGCGGGCTGATGATCAATTCCTCCCGCGCCATCCTCTACGCCGGCAAGGGCGAGGATTACGCCGCGGCCGCCCGCAAGGTGGCCGAGGAAACCCGGCGGGCGATCAACCAATACCGCTGAACTGCGCGTCCTGGCCGGGGTTCACCCGGCTGTAACCTGGGGCGGCTAGACTGCCGCCCCCACGCTGTTGTCGAGTTTCCCCATGTCCCTGAATGCCCGACTGGTCCGCTGGAGCTGCTGCGCCCTTTCCCTGCTGCCCTTGCTGGCCCAGGCCGAATCGGAGGATTGGGAGGCGCGTAGCGCCCGCTATCAGGCGACCTACATCTGGCAGCGCCACGCGCCCTTTGCCGAACAAAGACCCGCCACGCCGGCCAATGGCGGCACCTGGAACGACTACGCCGAAACCCGCTATGGCCTGGATAACCGCCGCGACAAGTCCTACACCGCGTCGCTGACCGCCTATTGGGGCTTCCGCCCCTGGGCTGGCGGCGAGCTTTACTTCAACCCGGAAGTCGCCCAGGGCGTGCCGCTGTCGGGGGCGCTGGTCGGGATGGGCGGCTTTTACAACGGCGAGGTGACCCGCGCGGCCGGCACCAACCCGACGATCTACCGGCAGCGCCTGTTCCTGCGCCAGACCTGGAATCTGGGCGGCGCGACGGAAAAGGTCGAAGCCGACCTGAACCAGATGGCCGGCAGCCAGGACAAAAACCGCTTCGTGCTGACCGTCGGCAACTTCTCGGTGCTGGATGTCTTCGACAAGAACGCTTACACGGGTGACCCCCGCCGTCAGTTCATGAACTGGGGCAACATGAGCAGCGTCGCCTTCGACTACGCGGCCGATGCCCGCGGCTGGAGCTGGGGTTTCGCCGGCGAGTGGTATCAGGATGACTGGGTGCTGCGCTTCGGGCGGATGACCGGGCCGCAAAGTCCGAATGGCTTGCCGATGGACATGCGGATCGGCAGGCATTACGGCGATCAGGTCGAGGTCGAGCACCAGCATGAATGGAATGGCCAGCCCGGATCGGTCCGGCTGCTGGCCTGGCGCAACCGGGCGCGGCTGGCCAGCTTCCGCGATGCGATGGCCTACGGCGACAGCGTCGGCTGGACCCCGCAGGCGAACGGGATGGAGTACATCCTCGACGTCCGCGGCGGCGAGAAATTCAAGTACGGCTTCGGGCTGAATGCGGATCAGGCGCTGAGCCCCAACCTGGGCCTGTTCTTCCGCGGCATGTGGGCCGATGGCCGAAG
>JBEBBF010000012.1:0-3279 GCA_041158545.1 Pseudomonadota bacterium
AATCGACGGATTGCAGCTCATCGCCCCCAGGGTTTCCAGGTTATGGGTCAGCAACAGGGTCTTCGCCCCGGCCCGAGCGGCAGCCAGTGCCGCCTCGGTTCCGGCGTGACCGCCGCCGACCACAATGACATCAAAACGGGAAGGAAAAAGCATGGAATCGGGGCGCAGCAGGGGGTTTTTGGGTGGGGCATTCTACGTCAATCAACTGAAAAATAACAGATTTTCCCCATTGCCTTGCCCTGGACGCGGGCTTGGCGTATGGTCCCGGACTGCCCTGAAACCGCCCCTTTTCACCTGATGGAAGCCCCCGACAACGAAGCCATGCTGCACGCGCTGCGCTCGAAAGTGCAAAAAAAGCGCGTACTGCTGGTGGACCGCCACCCCCAGGCCCGGGACGCGCTGCGGATGATGCTGTCGACCATCGGCGTCGCACTGGTGCACGGCGCCGGCAACACCGCCGAGGTGCTGCGTCAGGTCAAGGGCAACGATTTCGACATCATCCTCGCCGACTACATCCTCGACGACGGCCGCGACGGCCACCAGTTGCTGGAAGAACTGCGCCACCGCAAGCTGATTTCCCTGGCCACGGTGTATCTGGTCGTGACCAGCGAACGCGCCTACCGCAACGTCGTCTCGCTGGCGGAACTGGCCCCGGACGACTACCTGATCCGCCCCTTTACCGCCGAGCAGCTGCAAAACCGGCTGGTGCGTGCTGTATACAAGAAACATGTGCTGCGCCACGTTTATCGCCACATCGAGAACGGCAGCTTCCAGGAGGCCCTGGCCGCCTGCGAGCGGATCGCCCAGCACCATCGTCACTACCTGTTCGACGCGCTGCGCTTCAAGGCCGAACTGCTGGCGGTGATGGGCCGCAGCGATGAGGCCGAGGCGATCTATCGGCAGGTGCTGGAACAGAAAGTCGTGCCCTGGGCCAAGATGGGCCTGGCCGCCAGCCTGCGCCAGCGCGGCGCGCTGGAGGAAGCCAGCACGCTGGCCAGCGAACTGACCCGGGAAAATCCGGAATTCCTCGCCGCCCATGACCTGCTCGCGGCAATCCAGCAAGCCCTGGGCGATCTTCACGCGGCCCAGGGCACCCTGCAGCAGGCCGCGATCCTGTCGCCGCACAACACCCAGCGCCTGCGCCAGGTCGGCGACCTCGCCCAGCAGAACGAGGACTACATCGCCGCCGAGCGCGCCTTTGCGAAGGTACTGCAGCGCCACCGCAGCTCCAGCCTGCGCTCGCTGGAGGACTACGCCAACCTGTCGCGCATCTACGCCGAACAGGACAACACCGCCGGCCTGCACAACCTGGTCCGCGATCTGCGCAAGGAATTCCGCCAGCAGCCCCAGGGCGAGGTCGCGGCGCTGCTGCTCGAAGCCCTGTGCCAGGTCCGGGAAGGCGATGAAACCAAGGCCGGCGCAAGCCTGAAGCGGGCACTGGCCTTGCGCCAGCAGCTCAAGGACCAGCCCAGCCACGACGAAGCGGAAAACACGCCGCGGCTGAACGTCGATCTGGCCCACGCCTGCATGGTCTGCGGCCTGCAGGACGAAGGCCTGCAACTGCTGCGGGAAGTCGCCGCCGAACACAACGAAGACCCGACGGTGATCCGCCACATCGAACAGGTGTTCCAGCGCACCGGCCAGGAAGCCAACGGTCAGGCGCTGCTCAAGGAAGTCGGCGCCGAAATCGTCAGCCTGAACAACCGCGGCGTCATCGCCGCCCGCGACGGCGACCTGCAGGCTTCCGTGCAACTGCTGATCCAGGCCGCGGAAAAGATGCCCAACCTGCAATTCCTCTGCAACGCCGCCAAGGCCATCTTCACGCTGATGGAACAGGAAGGCTGGGACGAAGCCCTGGCGGAAAAGGCCATCGGCTTCCTGCAGAAAGCGCGGGCCAAGGACGACCGCAACCCCCGGGTCAGCTCGACCCGGGAGCTTTACGCCAAAGTCGCCAAACGCTTCGGCATTGCGGTGGTGAACTGAGCCACGCTTCAGCGGCCCTCGTCCTTGACCATTTCGGCCAGGGGAATGTCTCCGAAATCATCCTCGGCCCCGTCCAGGTGTTCGAGCAGGGCATCCAGATTGATTTCCAGGGTTTTCAACACCGGCAGGGGCAACGCCGCCAGCGCTTCCGGTAATACCCCGGAAGCCGGTCCGGGCAGGGATTCCAGCAAGGCCCGCCCCGCGTCCGTGCTGTAGAGCCCCACCCGGCGCAGATCGGCATCCGTCTTGCGCCGCTCCACCAGACCGCGGACCACCAGCTTCTCGACCAGCTGGCTGGCCGTGGATTGATGGACCGACAGCCGCCGCGCCACTTCCCCGACGCCAATGCCGGCAGAAGCAGCAACTTCCTGAAGAATCCACATCTGGGAACCCGAGGCAGCACACCGGGCTTCCACGGCCCGAAAGTGTTGGCGCATCGCGCCATAGATGATTCGAAATTGCTTGAGCACATTCAAGGCCAGCGCTTTTTGTTCTTCCTCACTCATGATCCATCCATTTCATGGGCAACTGCTTGCCCTGCACTGCAACGCCCATTATTATATTTACGGCAAATGTATCTGACAGCAGATTCCTTGATCCGTTGCCAGGTTTTGCCCATGCCCTTCTGTAACGATTAGGGGGCGCCAGCCCCCTCTTTTTATGGCCCACATGAACACTGTGCTGCTGCTTGGCGCCTTGATGCTAGGAGGGCTGTGCAGCGGCGAATTCTTCCGGCGAATTCTCAACCTTCCCCGCACCACAGGCTACGCATTGTTCGGCCTGCTGTCAGGTCGCCACGGCTTTGGATGGATTGATCATCAATTGATTGATTCCGCCACCTTGTTCATTGACCTGGCGCTCGGGCTGATTGTCTTCGAATTGGGACAGAAGCTGCATTCCGAAGAACTGCATTGCAGCGGGAAACGTATCCTGCTGGTGGGTTTCTGCGAATCCCTGGTCTCGTTCCTTGCGGTGCTGCTCCTGCTGCACACGCTGGGTTTCAGCCTGGGCGTGGCGGCCTTTGCAGCAGGCATCGCCATCTCCACATCGCCGGCCATCACCATCGCCACCTGCAGCGATGTCGGCGCCCGCGGTCCGCACAGTCAGTTGCTTTTTCACCTGGTCGCCATCAACGGCTGCCTGGCGATAGGCTTCATTTCGCTGATTTCTCCACTGCTCAACGCCGGCAATCTGGATGCCAGCCTGGTGTGGCTCGGCATCCAGTCCATCGCCATTTCCACGGCAATCGGTCTTTGCGGCGCCCTTGCAATCCTCGCCGGCGCCCGCTTGCTGGGA
>JBEBBF010000013.1:0-2519 GCA_041158545.1 Pseudomonadota bacterium
CGCAGTCGAAATTACCGACCGAGCCCAGCGTGGTGACCGCGGCGACGAGGTTGCCGTTCTGGTCGAAGACCGGAGCGCTGAGGCCGTTGATCCCCGGCGTCAGGCTGCCGCTGGCGCGGGCGAGACCGTGGTCGCGGACTTCCAGCAGGCCTTTTTCCAGATTGCGGCGGACGATGGTCACGGCGACCTTGCTGAGTCGGGCGGCTTCCTTCAACTCTTCATCCAGCGCCTTGCGCAGGAAGGGCGAGCGGCCGAACGCGGCGAAGATCTTGCCGGTGGCGGAATTCATCAGCGGCAGCACGGCGCCAGGGCGCAGGCTGACCAGCACGGCGCCGCCGGCATCGGCGACCCGGACGATGGTGGCGCCCTGGTTGCCCCAGACCGCCAGCGCCACGGTTTCCTGAATCTCCTCGCAGAGGTCTTCGAGGATGGGGCCAGCCAGCCGGACCGGGTCGATCCGCGCCATCCGCGCCAGCCCCAGGTCCAGCGCGAAGCTGCCCAGGTCGTAGCGGCTGGTGCCGGGGTCCTGCTCGACCAGACCGGCGCGCATGTAGCTGACCAGGTAGCGGTGCGCCTTGGCGGCGGACATGCCGGCGGTCTTGGCGAGGTCGCGCAACATCATCGGCCGGCCATGGGCGACCAGGGTTTGCAGCAGGCGAAAACCAATCTCGATCGATTGAATGCCCTGTTTTTCGGCATCGACGCGGGTAACCATGTGGTGCTGTTCTCCGGTTCGGGCTGCCTGGTGGCAACCACGGCTGGGGCCATGCCCCCTTATAATCACGCGAAATTTTACTCGGGGAGTGTTGTTGATGCGTGCGGTACTTGTAGCCAATCCCAAGGGCGGAGCGGGAAAAACCACCCTGGCGACCAATCTCGCCGGGCATTTTGCCAATTCCGGACGCAAGGTTACCCTGTGTGACCTCGACCGGCAGCAGTCTGCGTTGCGCTGGATGGCCTTCCGCGACCCGGCGATGCCGCCGGTCACCGGCTATTTCGCAGGCAACCAGATCCTGCTGAATCTGCCCCAGGAGGCCGATGACGTGATCCTCGACGCCCCGGCCGGGCTGCAGGGTTACAAGCTCACCGATTACCTGCGGCTGGTGGACAAGGTGCTGATTCCGCTGGCGCCGTCGATCTTCGACATGGCCGCGACCGAAGACTTCATCAACGCGCTGCGCCAGGAAATGCGCGGCAAGCGCGACGCCATCGGGATCGTCGCGATGCGGGTTGATCCGCGTACCCGCGCCGCCGGGATGCTGGAGGAGTTCCTCAGCCACTTCGACATTCCGCTGCTGGCCTACCTGCGCAATACCCAGAATTACATCAACGTCGCCGCTTCCGGCCTCAGCGTTTTCGATCCGCCGCGTGCCCGGCATCGCCGCGATGTCGAGCAATGGGCGCCCTTGCTGGAGTGGCTGGACAAGTAAACCCGGCCTTCCGGCGCCCCGGCGCCACCTGACCGGCAAACCCGGACCCGCCCGCCTTGGGCGGCTCCGGGTTTCATTTTGTGCAGTTTTCGGGAAATTTTCGTCAGTGCGCCGGATTCTTTCCTTGAAATTCTGCCGATTCCCTGAATTTCCCCCTCAAGTCAGGCAAAGCCGTGGCCGTTATCGAGAGCAGATCGATAGCGAGCAGCCATGCAAGTCCTGACCAATATCCCTTCCCTGTTCAATCAGCGGGCCCTGGAGCGCAACAGCCAGGGTCTGGATACCGCGGTGCAGCGTCTGTCCAGCGGTCTCCGGATCAACGGCGCCAAGGACGACGCCGCCGGGCTGGCGATCAGCGAACGGATGGGCGGGCAGATTCGCGGCATGAACCAGGCGGTGCGCAATGTCAGCGACAGCGTCTCGATGTTGCAGGTCGCCGACGGTGCGCTGACCACGGTACAGACGGCGCTGCAGCGGATGCGGGAACTGGCGGTCGAAGCCGCCAACGCCAGCCTGACCCAGTCCGACCGGGACAGCCTGCAGCAGGAAGTGAATCAACTGGCCAGCAACATCAGCGCCATCGGCGCCCAGACCCAGTTCAACGGCCAGCAGGTGTTCGACCAGACCCAGACCGGCGTCGGCGGCAACGTCAATCGCCGGGCGGTGGTCGATGGCCTGCGCCTCGGCTGGCTGGAAGAGGCGGAAAACCGGATCAGAACCTATTACGGCATCGTCGGCGACGGGCAATTGACGATGAACGTCAATCTCGACACCAGCGATGGCGTCGGCGGCGCCCTGGCCTCGGTCAGCACCACCGCAGTCGGCGGCAACGGCCAATGGCAGAACATCACGCTGAACGTGGACATGGCCGACTTCACGCCGCCCAACCTGCCCAATGGCGGGAGCGCGCCGTATTACAACGACCGGATCATCGCCCACGAAATGGTGCATGCCGAGATGTCCCGCTCGATGGACTTCGCCTCGCTGACCAGCTGGTTCAAGGAAGGCCTGGCCGAATTCATCCACGGCGCCGACGAACGCCTGGTCAATGACTACGCCGGCGGGGGCGGGCTGGCGACGATGCTCACC
>JBEBBF010000014.1:0-3357 GCA_041158545.1 Pseudomonadota bacterium
CCCGGCAGCAAGGCGACGATGCAGGTCTGGCACAAGGGCGCCAGCCGCGATGTCACGGTCGTCATCGCCGAACTGGCCGAGGAAAAGCCGGCCAAGCAGGCCAGCGCCGCTGGCAAGCCGGAGGCCAACGCCAACCGGCTGGGCCTGGTGCTGAGCGAATTGACCGCCGAGCAGAAGCGGGAATTGAAGCTCGCCGCCGGGCTGGTGGTCGATGAGGTGCGCGGTGCCGCTGCCCGCTCCGACCTGCGCGTCGGCGATGTGATCCTGGCGGTGGTGAACCGCGCCGGAACCCAGGAGGTCAAGACCGTCGCCCAGTTCAACAAGCTGCTGACGCAATACGAAGCCGGAAGCAATGTCACGCTGCTGGTGCGGCGCGCTGATTTCCAGACCTTCGTGACGATCCGGGGGATCAATGGCCACTGAAACCCGACCCGCGCTGACCCTGCTCAGCCGCGATTACTGCCATCTCTGCCATGACATGGCGGCGGCGGTGCAAGCGCTGCTGGCCGAGTACGGCGCCGAATTGACCGTGGTGGATGTGGATGCCGATCCGGAACTGGTGGCGCGCTATGACGAACTGGTGCCGGTGCTGCTGATTGACGACGAGGAAATCTGCCACTATTTCCTCGAAGAAAGCAAAGTCCGTGCTGTTTTGCAGCGCTTCCGATAAAATTAGCAGTCTTTGTCAATAACGGGGCGCGCACAGCGCCCCTTTTTACTCCCCACATGCAGCACATCCGAAATTTCTCCATCATTGCCCACATCGACCACGGCAAATCCACGCTGGCCGACCGGATCATTCACCTCTGCGGCGGCCTCTCCGACCGGGAAATGGAAGAGCAGGTGCTTGATTCCATGGACATCGAGCGGGAGCGTGGCATCACGATCAAGGCCCAGACCGCGGCGCTGAGTTACAAGGCCAAGGATGGCAAGGTCTACAACCTCAACCTGATCGACACCCCGGGACACGTGGACTTCTCCTACGAAGTCAGCCGCTCCCTCTCCGCCTGCGAAGGCGCGCTGCTGGTGGTGGATGCCTCCCAGGGCGTCGAAGCCCAGACCGTGGCCAACTGCTACACCGCCATCGAACTGGATGTGGAAGTGGTGCCGGTGCTGAACAAGATCGACCTGCCTTCCGCCGACCCGGACACCGCCCGCCAGGAAATCGAGGACGTGATCGGGATCGACGCCACCGAAGCCGTGCTGGCCTCCGCCAAGACCGGTCTCGGCGTTGGCGACATCCTCGAAGCGGTGGTCGCCAGGATTCCGTCGCCGGCAGGCGACCCCCAGGCGCCGCTGAAGGCGCTGATCGTCGACTCCTGGTTCGACAACTACGTCGGCGTGGTGATGCTGGTGCGGGTGGTCGATGGCGAACTGAAGCCCAAGGACCGCATCCTGCTGATGTCCACCGGCGCCCAGCACCTGTGCGAACAGGTCGGGGTGTTCACGCCGAAGTCCCATAACCGCGAAGCCTTGCGCGCCGGCGAAGTGGGCTTTGTCATCTCCGGGATCAAGGAACTGAAGTCCGCCAAGGTCGGCGACACCATCACGACGATGGACCGCCCGGCCAGCACCCCGCTGCCCGGCTTCAAGGAAATCAAGCCGCAGGTGTTCGCCGGGCTCTATCCGGTGGAAGCCAACCAGTACGACTCCCTGCGCGAGTCCCTGGAAAAGCTCAAGCTCAACGACTCCTCGCTGCAATACGAACCGGAAGTCTCCCAGGCGCTGGGCTTTGGCTTCCGTTGCGGCTTCCTCGGCCTGCTGCACATGGAAATCGTCCAGGAGCGGCTGGAGCGGGAATTCGACCAGGATCTGATCACCACGGCGCCGACCGTGGTCTATCAGGTGCTGCAGAAGGACGGCACGGTGGTCGAGGTGGAAAACCCGGCCAAGCTGCCGGAAATCAGCAAGACCGAAGAAATTCGCGAGCCGATCATCACGGCCACGATCTTCGTGCCGCAGGATTACCTCGGCAACGTCATCACGCTGTGCAACCAGAAGCGTGGCAACCAGGTGGACATGCACTACCACGGCCGCCAGGTGAAGCTGGTCTATGAAATGCCGATGGCCGAAGTGGTGATGGACTTCTTCGACAAGCTGAAATCCTGTTCCAAGGGCTATGCCTCCCTCGACTACGACTTCAAGGAATACCGCACCGCTGACGTGGTCAAGCTGGACATCCTGATCAACAGCGAGAAGGTCGATGCGCTGTCGCTGATCGTCCACCGCTCCAACTCCCAGTACCGCGGCCGCGAGCTGGCCAACAAGATGCGCGAACTGATTCCCCGTCAGATGTACGACGTGGCCATTCAGGCGGCCATCGGTTCGCACATCATCGCCCGCGAGAACGTCAAGGCGATGCGCAAGGACGTGCTGGCCAAGTGCTACGGCGGCGACATTTCCCGGAAGAAGAAGCTGCTCGAAAAGCAGAAGGCCGGCAAGAAGCGCATGAAGCAGGTCGGCAGCGTGGAAATCCCGCAGGAAGCCTTCCTCGCCGTGATGCGCGTTGATAACTGAGAAGGATGCCCATGAATTTTCCGATGATCCTGCTGGTGCTGACCCTCGTCACGGGCGTGGTGTGGGTGGTGGATACGCTCTGGCTGAAGAAGCTGCGGGCGGTCGACGCAAAAAACCCCTGGTGGGTGGAGTGGGGCTCCAGCTTCTTCCCGGTGATCCTCGCCGTGTTTTTCCTGCGCTCCTTCATCGCCGAGCCGTTCAAGATCCCCTCCGGCTCGATGATCCCGACGCTGCTGGTCGGCGACTTCATCCTGGTGAACAAGTTCTCCTACGGCATCCGCCTGCCGGTGATCAACAAGAAGATCATCGATGTCGGCGAGCCGCAGCGGGGCGACGTGATGGTCTTCCGTTACCCGGAAGATCCCTCGCTGGATTACATCAAGCGGGTCGTCGGCCTGCCCGGTGACCGCATCGCCTACCAGAACAAGCGCCTGACCATCAACGGCGAGCCGCTGGCCAGCGAAAAACTGGCGGATTACCTGCACCCGGAACGTCTGTACTACTCCGAGCAATACGAGGAAAAGCTGGGCGCCGTCAGCCACAAACTGCTGAATGACAGCGACGCACCGGCCTTCATCAACGACGCGGCAAACTTCCCCTTCCGGGAAAATTGTCAATATAATCATTCGGGTATCCAATGTACCGTGCCGGCCGGCCATTACTTCATGATGGGCGACAACCGGGACAACAGCCGGGATAGCCGGGCCTGGGGCTTCGTGCCCGAAGCCAATATCGTCGGCAAGGCCTTCTTCATCTGGTTCAATTTCAACAATCCCGGCCGGATCGGCTCCTTTCAATAGGTGATGCGATGAACAGACAACGTGGATTTACTTTGACCGG
>JBEBBF010000015.1:0-2939 GCA_041158545.1 Pseudomonadota bacterium
CAGTTCGGTCAGTTCCAGCTCCAGCCAGGCGCCATCCAGCTGGTGCTGCTGCAACAGGCCGGCCAGATGGCTGACGAAGTCCGGCTGCCGCAGTTGCACTTCCGGCAGGTTGATCGACACCCGCAAAGGCGGCACGCCGGCATCGCGCCAGCGGGCGGCCTGGCGGATGGCTTCCTGCAGCACCCAGGCGTTGATCGGCGCGATCAGCCCGCTTTCCTCGGCCAGCCGCAGGAAACGGCCGGGCAGCAGCAGGCCTTCCTGGGGATGCCGCCAGCGCAGCAGCGCCTCGACGCCGAGAATCCCGCCGCTGCTTCTGGCGACCAGCGGCAGGTAGTGCAGCTCGAATTCCCCCCGTTGCAGCGCCTGGCGCAACTGCGCTTCCCGCGCCTGCCGTTCCGGGTCTTCGCCGCAGAACTCGATGTCGAAAAACTGGGCATTGTTGCGCCCGGTCTGCTTGGCCCGGTACATCGCCAGATCGGCAGCGCGGATCAGCTCCGCGGCGTTCAGGCCATCCTGGGGGTAAATCGCCACGCCGATGCTGCTGGTGATCACGAGCTGGTGGCCGTCCAGCTCCAGCGGCTCGCCCAGCCGGGCCAGCAGCTTGCGCGCCACGTTCATCGCGTCGAGGTCGGAGCGGACTTCCGGCAGCAGCACCAGGAATTCATCGCCGCCATGCCGGGAAATGGTGTCGCAGGCGCGGATCGTCGCCTGCAACCGTTGGGAGACGGCGATCAGCAGCTGGTCGCCGATTTCGTGGCCCAGCGTGTCGTTGATCTGCTTGAAGCGGTCGAGGTCGATGAACATCAGCGCCAGGGTGTTCTGGTGGCGGCGGGCGGCGATCAAGGCCTGGCCCAGCCGGTCGTCGAACAAGGTGCGGTTGGGCAACTGGGTCAGCGGGTCGTAATGCGCCAGCCGGCGGATGTGCTCTTCGGCTTCCTTGCGCTCGGAAATGTCGTTGAACGCGGCGACGAAATGCCGGGCCTGCCCCTGGGCGTCGGCAACCTGGTCTATGGTCATCCAGGCGGCGTACACCTCGCCGTTGCGGTGCCGGTTCCAGATTTCCCCTTCCCAGTGGCCGCTGCTGTACAGCGTTTGCCACAACTGGCGGAAAAAACTGCGGTCATGGCGACCGGAATTGAGCAGCGCCGGTTTTCTCCCCAACACCTGTTCGCGGCAATAGCCGGTGACCTGCTCGAAGGCGGGATTCACTTCGAGGATGCAACCGTGGGCGTCGGTGATCATGATGGCTTCGGACAGCGCGCCAAACACCCCGGCCATCAGCCGGTGTTCCAGGTCCGCCTCGATCAGCTGGCTGACCCGCAGCAAGGCCGACTGCAGCGCCTCCGGCCGCACCGGGCGGGCGAGGAAGCCGTCGGAACCCAGTTCCAGCGTCCGCAGCAGCAGCGCCGCATCGTCGCCTTCGGTGCACAGGATCAGCGGCAGCAATGGCCGCGCATGCTTGATCCGGGCCGCCAGCGCCAGGCCGGCATCCCGGTCCTCCGGGTCCAGGCCCAGCAGCACCACGTCGGGCGCGTCCTGTTGCAGGCTTTCCCAGGCGATGCCGGCATCGGCGATTTCCAGCACCCGACCGAAATGCCGCCCGGACAACTCCACCAGATTCCAGCGCTGACCGGCGTCCGGCTCGACCACCAGCGCCGTCAGTTGCCGCAGTCGTTCCAGCGTCTGACGCGGGGAGCGGCTCGGGAACGGCGAAGCAAGGGAAGCAGGCAGCATGGACAGGCTCTGTGGAAAAACGAGGCTGGCGATTCTAGCACCGGAGCCGGGCGCCCATGAATCCTTATGGCATATTTACCAAATTTGCAGTTTTCCCTGCGGTTGTGCGGCTTGCGCGGTGCCGCCGCTGGTGCGACCATCCGCCGCGTTCCGACTCGGAAATCCCCTCATGCCCTCCCCTTCCTCCCTCGATATTGCCGCCCTGCTGGGCCGTTTACCCCTGTTTTCCGGTCTGGAAGCCGAAGAATTGCAACGTATCGCCGCCTCGGCGCGGGAGGTGCAATGCCACAAGGGCGACATCCTGTTTCACCGCGGCGACCCCTGCCATGGCTTCCATGTGGTGGTCCAGGGTCAGGTGAAGCTGGCGATCCTGTCGGCCCAGGGCAGCGAAAAGGTCGTCGAGATCATCGGCCAGGGCCAGAGCTTCGGCGAGGCGATCATGTTCATGGACAAGTCCTACGTCGTGGCCGCCCAGGCGCTGGTCGATAGCCGGCTGCTGCATCTGGCCAAGGCGCCGCTGTTCGAGGAACTGGAGCGCAACCCGCGGCTGTGCCGCAAGATGCTGGCCAGCCTGTCGATGCGGCTGCACCGGCTGGTCGCCGACGTCGAATCCTATTCGCTGCAATCCGGCAAGCAGCGGGTGATCGGCTTCCTGCTGCGGGAAGCCCCGGAAGCCCAGGAAAGCGGCCAGGTCACCATCGCGCTGAGCACCAGCAAGGGCACCATCGCCTCGCGGCTGAACCTGACCCAGGAGCACTTCTCCCGCATCCTGCACGAGCTGGTGGAAAACCAGCTGATCGTCGTCGAAGGCCGGCGCATCCATGTGCCGGATCTGGAACAACTGCAGCAATTCGGGATGTAAGGCGCGGCCATGGCGACCGAAATCGAACTCAAGCTGGGGCTGGCGCCGGAAACGGTGCCGCTGCTGCTGGCGCACCCGCTGCTGGCCGGCACCTCCCGGCAACAGCCCTTGCGCAACACCTATTACGACACCGCGGAACTGGCGCTCCACCAGCAGCGGATCGCGCTGCGGCTGCGCCAGAAGGGCGAGCAGTGGCTGCAAACGGTCAAGACCGCCGCGGAGGCCGACGCCCAGGGGCTGTCCCGCCGTGGGGAATGGGAATGCCCGGCAACGCCCGGCCAGTTCGATTTCCGCCAAGTGGATGTCCCGGCCCTGCGCGCCCGGCTGGAAGCCTGGCAAGACC
>JBEBBF010000016.1:0-2913 GCA_041158545.1 Pseudomonadota bacterium
CGGGGGCGGGGCGGGAAATGGTGTCGGTGCCGCCGGAGATCGAGGCGAGCAGCAGCTTGGCCTTGACTTCCCGATAGACGAAATCGAAGCCTTCCGGCGACAGGGGGCTGCCGGTGGAGAACATCACCCGCAGCTCGTCGAGCTTGTGGCTCTGGGCCGGTTGCAGCCCGGCCTTGGCGATGGCGTCGATGAATTTGGCGGAAGTGCCGAAGTGGGTCATGCCGCAGGCTTCGGCGTAGTCGAACAGGATGCTGCCGGCCTGGCCGTTGCGGCCGGCGATGAAGGGCGAGCCGTCGTAGAGCAGCAGTGTGGCGCCGGAGGCCAGGCCGGAAACCAGCCAGTTCCACATCATCCAGCCACAGGTGGTGAAGTAGAACAGCCGGTCACCGGGGCGGACGTCGCCGTGCAGCTGCTGTTCTTTCAGATGCTGCAGCAGCACGCCGCCGTGGCAATGGACGATGCATTTCGGCACGCCGGTGGTGCCGGAGGAATACATGATGAACAGCGGATGCTCGAAGCTGACTGGCTGGAAAGGGATGTCGCCAGCGGCGTAGGCCTGGAGCGCTTCCTGCCAGCGGCAGCCGCCGCGAATTGCGGTGACATCCGGTGCGGCGTCGAGGTAGGGCACGACCACCGTCGCCGCGAGCGAAGGCAGCCGGGCGGCGACTTCGGCATTCTTGGCCAGGCAATCGACCGGCTTGCCGTTGTACCAGTAGCCATCGACGCAGATCAGCACCTTGGGTTCGATCTGGCCGAAGCGGTCCAGCACGCCCTGGACGCCGAAGTCCGGCGACGCGGAGGACCAGATGGCGCCGAGGCTGGCGGTGGCGAGCATCGCGACCAGGGTTTCCGGCAGGTTGGGCAGGTAGCCGGCCACCCGGTCACCCATCCCGACGCCCTGGGCGGCGAGGAACTGGGCAAAGCGGGAAACCTGGGCGTGCAAATCCTTGCGGCTCATCCGCCTGCGGACCTTGTCCTCGCCCCAGAACACCAGGGCCGGCGCATCGTCGCGCTGGCGCAACAGGTTTTCGGCGTAGTTGAGCCTGGCCTGGGGGAACCAGCGGGCGCCGGGCATCCGGTCGCCGTGCTCCAGCACGACGGGTCCGGCTTCGCCCAGGGCGCCGCAGAATTGCCAGACCTTGGGCCAGAAGGCTTCGGGGTGATCCACCGACCATTGCCACAGCGTGGCGTAATCGGAAAAGCCGCATTCGCTGAGGAAGGCGGCCAGACGGGTTTGCGCGGCCTCTTCCGGGCAGGGTTGCCACAGCGGCGCGCTGGCGATCGCGTAAGTCATGTTGTCTCCTGGTTTTTTTGTATTGGGATGGGTGTGAAGCAGCGGGGCGCCCATCCGCGCCCCTGGTTCTGGCTCAGTCGCTGAGCGCCGCCCGGATGTGCTCCGGCAGCGGGACTGATTTGCCGTTGCCGGTGTTCATCCAGACGATCTTGGCGGCGCCTTCGGCGTGAAGCACATCGGGCTGGCCAACCAGACGAATCTCGTTATAGGTGGCGATGCTGGAGCGGCCGAGGTTGCCGACCAGCGTCCGGACTTCAATTTCGCCGGGGTAGTTCAGCGGGATCAGGAAGGTGCAGCTGGCGTTGATGATCACCGGGGCGTCGCCCTCGGGCATGACCCGGACACCCAGGCTTTCCAGCCATTCGATCCGGGCCTGCTCCATGTAACGGAAGTAGATCGTGTTGTTCACATGGCCGTAGGCGTCCATGTCGCCCCAGCGGATGGGCATGGTGCAGGAATGCACCAGTTTGCGCTTGTGTTCCATTGTTCTCCTTGGCTTTCTTGTTTGTTGATGAAACTGTTTCCATACGATACCGTATAGCAAATATCACAACAAGGAGAGGGACATGGAACGGGAAGCGATGGAATTCGACGTCGTTATCGTCGGCGGTGGACCGGCGGGGCTGGCGGCCGCAATCCGTCTGAAACAGTTGGCCAGCGAGGCGGGCAGCGAACTGGCGGTCTGCCTGATCGAGAAAGGTTCGGAGATCGGCGCCCACATCCTGTCGGGGGCGGTGATGGACCCGCGGGCCTTGAATGAGCTGATTCCCGACTGGCAGGAGCGGGGTGCGCCACTCAATGCGCCGGTCTCGGAAGACCGCTTCTTCATCCTTGACCAAAACGGCGGCTGGCAGATTCCCAACTGGGCGCTGCCCGACTGCTTCCACAATGAAGGTAATTACGTCATCTCCCTGGGCAACCTCTGCCGCTGGCTGGCAGAACAGGCGGAAGCCCTGGGCGTGGACATCTATCCCGGCTTTGCCGGCGCCGAAGTCCTGTTCGACGAACAGGGGGCGGTCCGTGGCGTGGCCACCGGCGACATGGGCCGGCTGCCCGATGGTTCCGAAGGGCCGGCCTTCCAGCCGGGCATGGAACTGGTGGCCCGTTACACCTTCTTCGCCGAAGGCTGCCGCGGCCATCTCGGCAAGCAACTGCAAGAGCGCTTCGCGCTGCGCGATGGCGTCGATCCCCAGGTTTACGGCATCGGCATCAAGGAACTCTGGGAAATCAAACCGGAAAAACATCAACCCGGCCTGGTGGTGCATAGCGGCGGTTGGCCGATGGACAACGCCACCTACGGCGGCGGCTTCCTCTACCACCTGGAAAACAACCAGGTCGCGGTCGGTTTCGTCGTCGGTCTCGGCTATCGCAATCCCTGGCTGTCGCCCTATGAGGAATTCCAGCGCTACAAGACCAATCCGCGCATCGGCGATTTCCTCGAAGGCGGTCGCCGCATCGCCTACGGCGCCCGGGCGATCACCGCCGGCGGCCTGCAGGCGCTGCCGAAACTGGCTTTCCCCGGTGGCGTGCTGATCGGCGACGACGCCGGCTTCCTCAACGCCAGCCGGATCAAGGGTTCCCATTGCGCAATCAAGAGCGGCGCCCTGGCCGCCGAAAGC
>JBEBBF010000017.1:0-3447 GCA_041158545.1 Pseudomonadota bacterium
TTCCCCCCGCGCAGCAGCCGCTCGATGAACTGCTTGCGCAGCAGCAGCGTCGAGGCGTCGATCCAGCTTTCCCCGCCCGGCCAGCCGCGGACATTGGGCGGGGCGAATACATCCTGGCCCAGTTGCCGCAGCAGTAGGGTCAAGGGCAGCGGCTCGGAAACCGGAATGTCCAGACTGCGCAACGTGCCGATCACGAAATCCAGCGGCGATTTGATCAGGCTGCCGCTGGCCGCCCAGAACTCCGGCTGCAACAGCAGCGCCCGCAACAGCGCCCGCAGGTCATAACGCCGCTGCCGCCACTCGGCCGCCAGCCGCCGCCGGGTTGCCGCGCTGATTTCCGGCGCGACGAACTCCCGCCAGAACTTGCCGACCAGGAATTCCGCCGTCGCAGGCTCGGCCAGCAGCAGGTCCAGCACCCCGTCGCCATCGAACTGGCCCCGCTGCCCGAAAATCTGCTTTTCCCCGTCGTCGTGCTGGAAGGGGCGGAAACGGAATTCCCCGCTCGCCGGCTCGAAGCTCCAGCCGGTGAAAGCGCGGGCGACTTCCTTGATGTCCTGTTCCCGGTAATGCCCCTGGCCCAGCGTGAACAGCTCCAGCAATTCCCTGGCAAAGTTTTCGTTGGGGCTTTCCCGGCGATTGCTCGCCGAATCGAGGTAAACCACCATCGCCGGATCGCGGGCCACCGCATGCAGCAGGCTGGCGAAATTGCCAAGGGCGTACTGCCGGAACAACTGGTTCTGCCGCAGCATCAAGGGCAAGGCCTTGACCTTCTGCTGGCTGGAAACGAAATGGTTGTGCCAGAACAGCACCATCCGCTCCTGCAGCGCCGTCGCTGGATTCGCCGCGTGCAGCATCTGCCCCAGCCACCAGCCACGCAAGGCCACCCCCTGGCGGCGTTGCTCACGCTGGAATTCGGCAATGGCGGCGGCGTCCTGCAGATCCCGCAGCGCTGCCGGACGCTGGTAATCCAGATGGGGTGGCGCCGACGGCGGCGCCGGGCTGGCATCAAGCAGCCTCGCCACCGCCTCGGCCCGGCTCAGCGGGGCAAACTGGCTGATCCATGCCGGCGGTGCGCCGAAACCGGTGCGGGATAACAGATGGCGGGCGCCGGCAATACCGATTGCGGCATCGGCGGGCTTGGCGGGCGCTGCCGCAGCCAGCGGGCTCAGACCCAGACTGGCGGCGCCCTCCAGCGCAGCGAAAGCGCCGAAGCCACCCAGCAGGCGGCGACGCGGGCGATCAGCGCCCGAAGCCACCACGCGGCCCCCAGCCCCCCTGCGGCCCACCGGGCGGGCCAGGGGGCGGGCCGCCCACCGACATCGCCCGCTGTTCGCGTCGCTGTTCAGACATCTCCTGGCGGAAACGCTCCCGGTCTTCCATCTGGTGCCGTTCCTGCATGGCCTGACGCCGCTGCATCCGCTCTTCCGGACTCATCTGCTGCCAGTGTTCGCGCACCTGCTGGCGCATTTCCTGGCGTTGCTCGGGACTGAGGCTGCGCCAGTCTCCCGGAGACTGGGCCCACAGCGGGCTGGCCGCGACCAGGGAAACCGCCGTAAACAGGATGCGGCGCAATGGCAGCAATTTCATGGCGTCCTCCTTTTTCCGGTCCTGTTTCATGCTTGGGATTCTCGGCGCGCATTGTAAGTTCGCGATGTCCGGCGGGGCGGGTTTTGTAAATCAATGTTACAAAACGGCCGCAGCTAAAAGCTTGTTACCATTCCCGCTTCCCCCTGCCTCCCCGCCCGCCCGCCGCCGACTTAAGCTTGCCGCCATGAACGAGAGAACCCAACGTATTCTGGTCATCGACGATGACCTTCGCCTGCGCGACCTGCTGACCCGTTACCTGGGCGAACAGGGCTTTGAGGTCCGTGCCGTCGCCGACGCGGTGCAGATGGACAAGCTGCTCAACCGCGAACACTTCGACCTGCTGGTGCTCGACCTGATGCTGCCCGGCGAGGACGGCCTGACGATCTGCCGCCGGCTGCGCGGCACCGGCAACCAGACGCCCATCCTGATGCTGACCGCCAAGGGCGACGAGATCGACCGGATCGTCGGGCTGGAAATGGGGGCCGACGATTACCTGCCCAAACCCTTCAACCCGCGGGAACTGCTGGCCCGCATCCACGCGGTGCTGCGCCGGCAACGGCAAACGCCCCCCGGCGCCCCGACCGAGGAAAGCGAAATGGTCCGCTTCGGTGACATCGAAGTGGACATGGCTGCCCGCACCCTGCGCCGCGGCGAAAGCCTGACCCAGCTGACCACCGGCGAGTTCGCGGTGCTGAAGGCGCTGCTGCAGCATCCCCGCCAGCCGCTTTCCCGCGATAAGCTGATGACCCTGGCCCGCGGTCGGGAACAAGGGCCGTTCGACCGGGCCATCGACGTGCAGATTTCCCGGCTGCGCAAGCTGGTCGAGGTCGATTCCAGCCAGCCCCGCTACCTGCAGACGGTCTGGGGTTTCGGTTACGTCTTCGTGCCTGACGGCAGCAGCCAGCAGAAATGACGCGGGCGCCCCGCTCGCTGCTGGTCCGCACCTTTTTGTTGCTGGTCGGCGTGGTTGCGCTGACCACCCTGGCCTGGCTGGCGATTTTCCGGCTGGCGGAAGCGGAACCCCGGGCGCGGGAACTCGGCCAGCTGACCGCCAGCGTCGTCAATCTGACCCGCTCGGCGCTGATCGCCGCCAAGACCGACAAACGCCGTGGCCTGCTGAGCGACCTCGCGGCGCGGGAAGGCATCGCGCTGCTCCCCGCCGAAGAGGACGACATCGTCGAAAACCCGCCCAGCGACCGGTTTTTCGAGCTGGTTCAGCAGGAAATTCGCCAGCGCCTTGGCCCCAGCACCCGGATCGCACTGCGGGTCAATGACACCAGCGGTTTCTGGGTCAGCTTCCACCTCGACGCCAGCGACGACGAATACTGGATCATGCTGCCGAAGGAGCGCACCCGCCGCACGCTGGCGCTGAGCTGGCTCTGGTGGGGTGTGCTGGCGCTGACGCTGGCGCTGGCCGCCGCCTGGCTGATCGTCTCCCGGATCACCCGGCCGCTGACCGCGCTGGCCTCCGCCGCCGACCGGATCGGCCGCGGCGAATATCCCGCACCGCTGCCGGAAACCGGCGCCGACGAATTGCAGCGGCTGACGCTGGCCTTCAACCAGATGAGCCACGACCTGGCCCGCCACGAACAGGAAAGAGCCGAAGTGCTGGCCGGCATTTCCCACGATCTGCGGACGCCGCTGGCGCGGATGCGGCTGGAAGCGGAAATGAGCCTGGACGGCCCGGCGCTGACCGGCATGGTCGCCGACATCGAGCAGATGGACACGATCATCGCCCAGTTTCTGGTCTATGCCCGCGGGGAGAGCGGCGAGGCCGAAGCCCCCGGCGACCCGGCGCAGCTGCTGCGCAATGTCGTGGAACACCAGTTGGCCGTCGGCCGCAAGCTGCACTTCCAGCTG
>JBEBBF010000018.1:0-2529 GCA_041158545.1 Pseudomonadota bacterium
TCGCGCTGGGCGGCTTTCTGGTTCTCGCCACCTGCGGCCTGCTTGCCTGGCCGGTGGCACGGCTCTTCGGCATTCCGGCCAAGACGCTGGTGCCGCCGATGCTCTTCAACAACTCCGGGAACATCGGCCTGCCGCTCGCCGTGCTTGCCTGGGGGGAGAGTGCCTTGCCGGCAGCGGTGGTCCTTTTCATGGTCGAGAATACCCTGCACTTTTCCTTCGGTGCCCGTTTGCTGGATCCGACCACTCGCCTGCTGACGCTGTGGCGTGTGCCCGTGCTGTTTGCCGCGATGGCCGGCCTGGCTGTCGCCTTTTTCAAGATTCCGGTGTGGTCGCCGCTGCTCACCGCGATCAAGATGCTTGGCGAGATTTCCGTACCTTTGCTGCTTTTTGCGCTGGGCGTGCGGATGACGGATGTGTCCTTCCGCGACTGGAAACTGGCGCTCGGCAGTGCGCTGCTCAGGCCGCTGGCCGGCATGCTGATCGCGGCTGGTGTCATCCACTTGCTCGGCCTGCAGGGCCGGGACGCCGCGATGCTCTTCGTTTTCGGAGCGCTGCCGCCGGCCGTGCTCAATTTCCTGTTTGCCGAGCGCTACAAGCAGGAGCCGCAGCGTGTTGCTTCCATTGTGCTGATCGGCAATCTGGCAGCGCTGCTCTTCCTGCCGCTGGCACTCGCTTACGTCTTGTAGCGGGTGTTGCCTTAGCGGCCGTAGCGGTCCATCTGGCGGCGGTCGCGTTTGGTCGGGCGGCCATGGATGTCGGCTGCCGGATCCTGGACGAACTTCCGGCTGGTGCGGGCGGTTTCGCGGGCAGTGAGGCTGTCCGGCGTTTCTTCGTACAGCAGGCGGGCTTCGGGGGCGGGGCCGCGCTTGTCGGAGAGGGCGAGGACGCTCACTTCCCAACGCGTTTCGCTGTTGGCGATCTCGAGGCGGTCACCAATCCTGATGTCGCGGGCCGGCTTGGTCGTGGCGCCATTGACCTTGACCTTGCCGCCACTGACAGCGTCGCTGGCCAGGGAGCGTGTCTTGAAGAAACGCGCCGCCCACAGCCATTTATCGACGCGCAGGCCGCTCACTTTGGCAGGATGGACTCACCGGCATAGAGCTGTTCCACGGTTTCGCGCTGGCGAATGACGTGGACCTGCGCGCCATCGACCATGATCTCGACCGCCCGTGGCCGGGTGTTGTAGTTCGAGGCCATCGCCATGCCGTAGGCGCCGGCCGACATGACCGCCAGCAGATCGCCGGCTTCAACCGCCAGCGGGCGGTCTTGGCCGAGGAAATCACCGGTTTCGCAAACAGGGCCGACGACATCGTAGGTGGTGTCGGCACCAGCGCGCGGGACGACCGGCAGGATGTCATGCCAGGCTTCGTAAAGCGCCGGGCGCATGAGGTCGTTCATGGCGGCGTCAATGATGGCGAAATTCTTGGCTTCGCCCTGCTTGAGGTATTCGATGCGCGTGAGCAACAGGCCGGCATTGCCGACCAGCCGGCGACCCGGCTCGAGGACCACCTGCAGGCCACGGCCGGCCAGCTTGTCGAGGAGCGGGGTGAGGTAGGCGGCGACGGTGGGTTGCATCTGCTCGGCGTTGTACTTGATCCCCAGGCCGCCACCGAGGTCGAGGTGATGGATGGCAATACCTTCGGCCGCCATCTGGTCCACCAGGGCCAGAATCCGGTCGAGGGCTTCAATGAAGGGTGAGGGGTCAAGCAGTTGCGAGCCGATGTGGCAGTCGATGCCGGCGACATCGATATGGGGCAGGGCGGCGGCGCGGCGGTAGAGACCCAGTGCGCTGTCATAGGCAACGCCAAACTTGGCCCCCTTGAGGCCGGTGGAAATATAGGGGTGGGTCTTCGGATCGACGTTGGGATTGACGCGCAGGCTGATCGGCGCCTTCTTGCCGCAGCGGCCCGCGACTTCGTTGAGGCGCTCGAGCTCGGCAGCGGATTCGACGTTGAAGCAGAAAATGCCGACCTCGAGGGCCAGCTTCATCTCGTCGGCGGTCTTGCCGACGCCAGAGAAAACGACCTTCTTCGGATCGGCCCCGGCCGCCAGGACGCGTTGCAATTCGCCGCCGGAAACGATGTCGAAACCGGCGCCGAGACGGGCGAAAACGTTGAGGATGGCAAGATTGGAATTGGCCTTGACGGCGTAGCAGACGAGCGCGTCCCGACCGGTCGGGTGGCTGCCCAGTACATCGTGGAATTCACGCAGCGAGGCTTCCAGCGCGGCGCGGGAATAAACATAGGCTGGCGTTCCGAACTGATCGGCAATGGCAGACAGGGCAACGGATTCGGCGTGCAGGACACCGTTTTTCAGGGCAAAGTGGGTCATTGGGCTTTGGGGCTGGGGGTCGTGCTAACATCCTTGAGGGCTGGCTTGGCGGAACCAAGCAGCGGCTCCGGCGCTGTGCCGGGCGGGCGTTCCAGTTTGCCCTTCATGCCGCAGGCGGCAAGGCTCAGGATAATCAGCAGGGCGGCGATTCTGGACATGTTCGGGGCGCTGTCAGCGAAGAACGGGATGGTAGCACAC
>JBEBBF010000019.1:0-4518 GCA_041158545.1 Pseudomonadota bacterium
TTTGCCGCTCCGTGTCGCCGGCAAACCCGCCCGTTTCCGCCCGCCGCGCCCGCGATCACACCGCGGTGAGCCAGCCGGCTTCGGCTTCCCGTTCGCCGCGGACCAGCGCGAAGTAGTCGGCCTGCAACTGGCGGGTGAGGGGGCCGGGGTGGCCGCTGCCGATGCGGCGGCCGTCCACCGCGACGATGGGGGTGACTTCCGCCGCAGTGCCGGTGAAGAAGAGTTCGTCGGCGCAGTACAGCTCATCCCGGGTCAGGGGTTTGGCCCGCACCGGGTAGCCGCGGGCGGCGGCCAGGTGGTGCACGGTGCGGCGGGTGATGCCGTCGAGGGCGGAGGTGGTTTCCGGCTCGAACAGCTGGCCGTCGCGGACCAGGAAAATGTTTTCCCCGGAACCTTCGGCGACGAAGCCGGCGCTATCGAGCAGGATCGCCTCGTCGTAACCGTCGCGGCGGGCCTCGCGCACCGCCAGGATGGAGTTGGCGTAGGTGGAAATGGCCTTGGCGCGGCACATCTGCACGTTCACATGATGGCGGGCGTAGGAGGAAACCCGGACCCGGATGCCGTTTTCCAGCGCGCCGGGGCCGAGGTAGGCGCCCCAGGGCCAGGCGGCGACCATCAGGTGGCTGGCGGCGCCAGCCGGGTCCACGCCCAGCTTTTCCGAGCCGAGGAAGACCAGCGGCCGGATATAGCCGTCGCTGAGACCATTGCGTTGCAGCGCTTCGATACAGGCGGTGCGCAGTTCGGCGCGGCGCCAGGGCAGGTCGATGGCGAGGATGTGGCAGGAGTCTTCAAGGCGGCGCAGATGGTCGTCGAGCCGGAAGATGGCGCCGGCGCCGCTGGCCGGGTTGCGGTAGGCGCGGAGACCTTCAAAGCAGCCGTAGCCGTAATGCAGCGTGTGGGTCAGCACGTGTATCCGGGCGTCGCGCCAGGGCAGCCACTGGCCATCCAGCCAGATCCAGCCGTCCCGGTTGTCCAGGGTGGGCATGGGAAATCCTTTCAATGAGTGGGAAGAAAGGCGCCGGGGCTCCGGGTGGGAGGCGTGCAGTCCGGGTGGGGACGGAAAAACGGGCAATGACCCTCGCCAGGTCCGGTGCGGTTGGCGAGGCGGCGCGGACGTCAGCATCGCCCGCGGCCGGGGGCGGCTCAAACGAAAAGGCCGGGCTTCGGGTGAAATGGATTCATCCGAGCCAAGCCGGGTCGGGTCGGCTCGGGTCGAGGCAGGCGGCAGGCGGCAGGCGGCTCAGGCGGTGCCGTCGCCGGTTGGCGCGGCCTGGCGGGCGTTGCGCACCAGCCAGCGGAAGAAGTCCATGATCCAGGGTTTGTGGCGGACGCCGGCCGGGGCGACGGCGTAGAAGGCGCGGCCGGGGGCTTGTTGCGGCAGCGGGCAAACCAGCTGGCCGCTGGCGAGGTAGGGCGTGGCGAGGGTGGCGGTGATCAGCGCGAGGCCCTGGCCGGCCGCGGCGGCCTCCAGCATCAGCAGCGCGTCGTCGAAGCGGGGGCCGCGGGCTTCGCTGGCGGGCAGGCCGCAGGCGGCGAACCATTCCGGCCAGGACAGCAGCGGATGCCGCAGCAGCCGGGCGTCGGCCAGCGCCGCCGGGTCGGGCAGGCCGGGGAGGCGGGCGGCGTAGTCCGGGCTGCAGACCGGGATCAGGCTTTCGTCGAAAAGCTTCCAGGCGTCGAGGCCGGGCCATTCTTCGTCGCCGTAGCGCAGGCCGAGGTCGGCGTCGCCGGCGAGCAGCGGGCCGAGGCTGGTGCTGGTGGCCAGCTCGAATTCCACATCCGGCCGGGCTTCCTGGTATTGGCTCAGGCGGCCGATCAGCCATTTGCTGCCCAGCGCCGGGGCGACCGACAGCCGCAGGCAGCGGTGGCCCGTCGGGCGCAGGCCGGCGCTGGCTTCGGCGAGGCGGAACAGGGCGTCATGCACCACCGCGTAATAGCGGCGGCCGGCCGGGGTGAGGCTGACCCGCCGGTGCTGGCGCTCGAACAGGGGCTGGCCGAGTTCGGTTTCCAGCTGGCGGATGCGGTGGCTGATCGCCGACGGGGTGAGGTGCAGCGCTTCCGCCGCCTGTTGAAACCCGCCCAGGCGGGCGGCGGCTTCGAAGGCGAGTAGGCCGGGCAGCGCCGGCAGATCCCGCAGCATCCTCAGTCGCCCAGCGGCAGCGCGGTGCGTTCGACGACCCGCCGCAGCACGAAGCTGGAATGGACGCCGGTGACGCCGGCAATCCGGGTGATCCGGTGCAGCAGCAGTTGCTGGTAGTGGTCCATGTCGCTGACGACCACCTTCAGCTGATAGTCGGCGTCCTGGCCGGTGATCAGCAGGCATTCCAGCACTTCCGGGATGCCGAGGATTTCCTTTTCGAAGTTGTCGAAGCGTTCCGGGGTGTGCTGGTCCATGGAAATATGGATCAGCGCGGTCAGCGTCAGCCCCAGCTTGCGGGCGTCGATCAGCGCCCGGTAGCCGCAGATCAGGCCGCTTTCCTCCAGGGCGCGCACCCGGCGCAGGCAGGGCGAGGGGGAGAGGCCGATGCGGTCGGCGAGGTCCTGATTGCTGATCCGGCCGTCTTCCTGCAGTACCGCAAGAATCTGCCGGTCGTAGCGGTCGAGTTCCATGAAATTCCCCTGGTTACGTGGGTCGTGGTGGATTATTGCGCGATTAGGCTGAATTGAAAATTGATATTGCGCAAAAACCGGGAATGAGGGGCAAGAACGCAAGCACCTGCCGGACGCTTTTGCCTAAGATTGCACCCAGTTCAACGCCTTTGTCGCAGGAGAAAATCATGATGCCCCAGCCCAGCAGCAAGTACCGTCCCTTCCCCGTGGTGCGCCTCGAAGACCGCCAGTGGCCGAGCCGCCGGATCGAGCGGGCGCCGTTGTGGATGAGCACCGATCTGCGCGACGGCAACCAGGCCTTGTTCGAGCCGATGAACGGCGAGCGCAAGTTGGCGATGTTCCGGATGTTGTGCGACATCGGCTTCAAGGAAATCGAGATCGCCTTCCCGGCGGCGTCCCAGACCGATTTCGACTTCGTCCGCGAGTTGATCGAGGAGGGCCACATTCCCGCCGACGTGCGGATCGAGGTGCTCACCCAGGCGCGGGAACATTTGATCCGCCGGACCATGGCGTCCTTGCGCGGTTGCCCGCAGGCCGTCGTGCATATCTATAACGCCACGTCCCCGACCTTCCGCGACACGGTGTTCGGCATGGACAAGACCGAAGTCATCGCGATGGCGGTGGATGCCGTCCGGCTGGTGCGGCAGTTGGCCGAGCAGATGCCGGAAACCGACATCCGCCTCGAATACAGCCCGGAAACCTTCACCGCCACCGAACTCGATTTCGCCCTCGAAATCTGCGACGCGGTCACCGCCGCCTGGGGCGCGACCCCGAGCCGGCCGGTGATCCTCAACCTCCCGGCGACCGTGGAAGTCGCAACGCCGAATGTCTACGCCGATCAGATCGAATGGATGCACCGCCACCTCGCCCGCCGCGACAGCGTGATCCTCAGCGTCCATCCGCACAACGACCGCGGCACCGCCGTCGCCGCCGCCGAATTGGCCTTGATGGCCGGCGCCGACCGGGTCGAAGGCTGCCTGTTCGGCAACGGCGAACGCACCGGCAACGTGGACCTCGTGACCCTTGCCCTCAATTTGTATACCCAGGGCGTCGATCCGCAGCTCGATCTGTCGGACATCAACGCCGTGGCCCGTACTGTCGAACACTGCACCCAGCTCCCGGTCCATCCGCGCCACCCTTACGTGGGGGACCTCGTATTCACGGCCTTCTCCGGCTCCCACCAGGACGCCATCAAGAAGGGGTTTGCCGTCCAGAAGACGGATGAGGTCTGGGCAGTCCCCTATTTGCCGCTCGACCCGGCGGACGTCGGACGCAGCTACGACTCGGTGATCCGGGTCAATAGCCAGTCCGGCAAGGGCGGCATCGCCTACCTGCTCGAAAGCGAGTACGGCATGGTCTTGCCGCGCCGCTTGCAGGTGGAGTTCTCCGCGGTGGTCCAGGCCCACGCCGACGCCCACGGCGGCGAAGTCAGCGCCGCAACGCTTTGGGAATTGTTCAAGGCGACCTACCTCGACGCAGAAGCCGCGGTGCGCTACCGCGAACATCATCTGGTCGAACAGGGGAGCCGCCAGGGCATCCGCCTCAGCCTCGACATCCACGGCCAGACCCTCAACCTCTACGGCGAAGGCAACGGCCCTATCGACGCCGCGGTCCACGCCCTGCAAACCGCCGGCTTCCCGGTCCAGGTCCGCAGCTACGAAGAAAGGGCCATGGGCAGCAGCCAGGCCGGCGAAGCCCGCGCCAGCGCCTTCGTCGAATTGCACAGCAAAACCGGCGACAGCTACGGCGTCGGCCTCGACGACAACATCGTCACCGCCTCCATCAAGGCACTCTGCAGCGGCGTGAATCGCCTGCAGCAGCTGGGCGCGGTGGCGCAGCAGGCGGCGTAAGCCCGACCCTGACGGGAAGACAAAGGCCCCGATCCGCGCGGATCGGGGCCTTTGTCTT
>JBEBBF010000020.1:0-6105 GCA_041158545.1 Pseudomonadota bacterium
CAACCCGCTGGGCGGCTGCCTGCCGATCCTGATCCAGATTCCGGTCTTCATCGCGCTGTACTGGGCGCTGCTGGGTGCCGTGGAAATGCGTGACGCGCCCTGGGTCATGTGGATCAAGGACTTGTCCGCACCCGACCCCTACTACGTGCTGCCGGTGATCATGATGGTCTCGATGTTCATCCAGACCAAGCTGAACCCGACGCCGCCGGACCCGATCCAGGCCAAGGTGATGCTGTTCATGCCGCTGATTTTCGGCGTGATGTTCTTCTTCTTCCCCGCCGGCCTGGTGCTGTACTGGGTAGTCAATAACGTCCTGTCGATCGCCCAGCAGTGGCAGATCACCCGGATGATGGAAGAAGGCGGCAAGCCCGCCAACGACCCCAAGGCCTGATTTGGCTGCCCGGCCGGACATCATCGCCGCCATCGCCACGGGCCCCGGCCGTGGCGGCGTCGGCGTGATTCGCATCTCCGGCCCGAATCTCGCAGGCTTCGCCGAGGCCCTGGCCGGCAAACTCCCCCGGCCCCGCCACGCGACGCTGGCCAACTTCCAGGCCGCGGACGGCAGCACCCTCGATACCGGCCTGCTGCTCCACTTCCCCGCGCCCCACTCCTTCACCGGCGAAGACGTCCTTGAACTCCAGGGCCACGGTGGCCCGGTGATCCTGCAACTGCTCCTCGCCCGCTGCCTCGACCTCGGCGCCCGCCTGGCCGAGCCGGGGGAATTCAGCCGCCGCGCCTTCCTCAACGGCAAGATGGACCTGGCCCAGGCCGAAGCCGTCGCCGACCTGATCGACGCCGCCACCGCCGCCGCCGCCCGCTCCGCGGTCCGCTCGCTGCAGGGCGAATTCTCCCGCGCCGTACATACCCTGGTCGAAGCGCTGATCGACCTGCGGATGCTGGTCGAAGCCTGCCTCGACTTTCCCGAAGAAGATATCGACTTCATCGCCGCTGCCGACGCCTTCGGCCGGCTCGACCGGCTGCAACACAATCTCGCCCAGGTCTTTGACCGGGCCGGCCAGGGCAAGCTGCTGCAAGCCGGGCTGCACGTCGTCCTCGCCGGGCAACCCAACGTCGGCAAATCCTCGCTGCTCAATCGCCTGGCCGGCGACGACCTCGCCATCGTCACCCCCATCGCCGGGACCACCCGCGACGCGCTGAAATCCTCGATCCAGATCGAAGGCATCCCGCTGCACATCATCGACACCGCCGGCCTGCGCCCGACCGAAGACGAAGTCGAGCGGATCGGCATCGAACGGACCTGGCGGGAAATCGAACGCGCCGACGTGCTGCTGCTGCTGGTCGATGTCAATCACGGCCTGGGCGACGCCGAGCAGGCGATTCTCGAGCGCCTCCCCGCCGGCCTGCGCCGGATTACCGTCTGCAACAAGATCGACCTCAACGCCCGGCCCGCCGGTCGCCACGAAGACCAAAACGGCGTCACGCTGCACCTCTCCGCCCGCAGCGGCGAAGGCATCGAACTCCTGCAGCAGGAACTGCTGCGCATCGCCGGCTGGCACCACAGCGAAGACGTTTTCATCGCCCGCGAACGCCACCTGCGCGCCCTAGGCAGCGCCCGCGACCACCTCGCCGCCGCCCAGCACCAGGCCCGCCTCCCCGCCCCGGCCCTCGAACTCTTCGCCGAAGAACTCCGCCTCGCCCAGCAAGCCCTCAACGAAATCACCGGCGAATTCACCTCCGACGACCTGCTCGGGGTGATCTTCAGCCGGTTTTGCATCGGAAAATAACGGGCTTTCCGGCTGAAGCGAAGCATCGAACAGCGGGAACCCCAAGAGTCAGCGGACACGAGGCCGGCTTTCCCCGGCCCAGTTCCCGACCCCGGTTCCCAGCCCCCGGATAACACCCGCGCACAGGGACACGGACATGACCCAGGAAACCAACAACCTCGCCGCCGACATCTGGTCACTCGCCGATCTATTACGTGGTGATTTCCGGCAAAGCCAGTACGGCCGCATCATCCTGCCCTTCACGCTGCTGCGCCGCCTGGAGTGCGTCTTTGCCGCCAGCAAGGCCGCCGTGCTCAAGCGCCTGCCCGAAGTGGCGGCGATGAAACTGCCCGAAGAAGCGCAGGAAAAAATGCTGCTGCGCGCCACCCAGGGTCTCAAATTCTTCAACACCTCGCCGATGGATCTCGGCACCCTCGGCGAATCGGAGATCAAAGCCAATCTGGAGCATTACATCCAGTGCTTTTCCAAAGACGCCCGCGAAATTTTCGATCACTTCAAGTTCAGCGAATTCATCGGCCTCTTGAACGACGCCAACCTGCTCTACAAGATCGTCCAGAAAGTTCGCACCATGGACATCAGCCCGCAGGCGGTCAGCAATTACGAAATGGGCCTGGTCTTTGAAGAACTGATCCGCCGCTTTGCCGAAAGCTCGAACGATACGGCGGGCGAACACTTCACCCCGCGTGACATCGTCCGCCTCACCACCTCGCTGGTCTTCATGGAAGACAACGAAGTACTCGGCCAGCCCGGCATCGTCCGCACCATTTACGACCCCACCGCCGGCACCGGCGGCTTCCTCTCGGCCGGCATGGAATACGTGCATGAGATGAATCCGCAAGCCGTCATCCGCGCCTTTGGCCAGGAACTCAACCCCGAGAGCTACGCCATCTGCAAGGCCGACATGCTGATCAAGGGCCAGGACATTGACCAGATCAAGCTCGGCAACACCCTCGCCAACGACCACCTCGCCGCCAGGCAGTTTGACTACATGCTCTCCAACCCGCCCTTTGGCGTGGACTGGAAAAAGATCGAAGGCGACATCGTCGATGAACACACGATCAAAGGCCACGCCGGCCGCTTCGGCCCCGGCCTGCCGCGCGTCTCGGATGGATCGCTGCTCTTTTTGCTGCACCTGATCAGCAAGCTGCGCCCGGTCGAAGAAGGCGGCTCCCGCATCGGCATCATCCTCAACGGCTCGCCGCTTTTCACCGGCGGCGCAGGCAGTGGCGAATCCGAAATTCGCCGCCACATCCTCGAAGCCGACCTGCTCGAAGCCATCGTCGCGCTGCCCACCGATATGTTCTACAACACCGGCATCGCCACCTACGTCTGGATACTCAGCAACAAAAAAACCGCCGAACGCAAAGGCCAGGTGCAACTGATCAACGGCATCAACCTCTGCGGCAAGATGCGCAAATCCCTGGGCAGCAAGCGCAACCTGATGCAGGAAGACGATATCGCCACCATCACCCGCTGCTTTGGCGACTTTGCCCACATCGAAGCCCGCCCGCTCGACAAACCCGCCGAAAGCAAGAGCGCGCGCGGCCGGCCGGCTGCCAGCGGCAAAAACGAAGCCGTGAAAACCTTCGCCGCCAAGATTTTCGCCACCCACCAATTCGGCTACCGCCGCATCACCATCGAGCGCCCGCTGCGCCTCTCCTGGCAATTCAGCGACGAGCGCATCGCCACGCTGCGCTTTCAAAGCGGCGCACTCAACGCCGCCATGCAGTGGGCCTACGCCGAATACGGCCGCGACTACTGGCGCGACGATGACGACTGCGAAGACTACGGCCAGCTCGCCGATTACGCCCACGAAATCCGCGCCCACTGCAAACGCCACTTTGCCGACCTCAAGGAAAAGCAGCTCAAGGACTTGCTCGACGCCGACACCTGGCTTGCCCAGAAACGCCTGCTATTGAAGGCTCGCCAGCTCCAGCAAAGCCTAGGCAACACTCAGCACGACGACTTCAACGACTGGGAAGCGGCGCTCAAGCGCGCCAGCAAGGCGCAGGCCCTCAGCCTCGACGCCAAAGAGAAAAAACAGCTCGCCGACGCCCTGAGCTGGAAGAACCCGAGCGCCGAAAAAGTCATCAAGAAGCTGCACAAAGGCCAGCCCGCGCCCCTGTACGGTCTGTTCGCCGTCAGCAAGGAGATCATCGAATACCAGGCCGACAGCGAACTGCGCGACTTTGAAAACATCGCCCTCAACCCCGCGATGACGGTCAACGCCCAGAACGAAGCCTATTTCATCAAGGAAGTGCAGCCGCACCTGCCGGATGCCTGGATCGACGCCAGCAAGCGCGACGCCAAGGACGGCGAAATCGGCATCGTCGGCTACGAAATCCCTTTCAACCGCCACTTCTACCAATACCAGCCGCCGCGCCCGCTGGAAGAAATCGACGCCGACCTCGACGCCGTCAGCGCCGAAATCATGGCCTTGTTACGCGAGGTGCACTCATGAGCAAGCTGACACCCACGCCTGACTTTTCCGAAATCACCCGGCTGATCGACAGCGCCCGCCAGCGCGCCTATCAAGCCGTCAACACCACGCTGATCGAGCTCTACTGGCAGGTCGGCGCATACCTCAGCAACAAGATCGCCGGCGCCGAATGGGGCGAAGGGGTTGTCGAGCAACTGGCACAACACCTCGCCAGGACGCAGCCCGGCCTGAAAGGCTTCACCCGCCGCAACCTCTTCCGCATGCGCCAGTTTTACGAGGCCTACCCGGAGGCACAAATTGTGTCAGCGCTGCTGACACAATTGCCCTGGACGCATAACCTGATCATCCTCAGCCGCAGCAAGCACCCGGAAGAACGCGCGTTCTACCTGAAAATGGCGGCGCAGGAAAAATGGTCGAGCCGCGAGCTGGAACGCCAGTTCGACACCGCCCTCTTCGAACGCGTGGTCCTCACTCCGGCAAAAGTGTCACCGCTGGTGACACAAATTCACCCCGACGCGGGCAGCGTCTTCAAGGACAGCTACCTCGTCGAATTCCTCGCGCTACCGGCCGCTCACCGCGAAAGCGAGCTGCAAAGCGGCCTGCTGGTGCAACTGCGGCAATTCCTGCTCGAACTCGGGCGTGACTTCTGTTTTGTCGGCAGCGAATACCCGCTGCAAGTCGGCAAACAGGATTTCGCCCTCGACCTGCTCTTCTTCCATCGCGGCCTCAACTGCCTGGTCGCCATCGAGCTGAAAACCACCCGCTTCTCGCCCGAACACCTCGGGCAACTCAACTTCTACATCGAAGCTCTCGACCGCGACCACAAAAAGCCGCACGAAAACCCCACCATCGGCCTGCTGCTCTGCGCCAGCAAGGATGACGAAGTCGTCGAATACGCCCTCAGCCGCAGCGCCTCCCCGGCGCTGGTCGCCCAATACCAGACCCAGCTGCCGGACAAGCAACTCCTGCAGGCCAAGCTGCATGAGTTTTATCTGGCGAATATGGTGGCGGGGGAAGCGGAATGAGTCGGTATCAGGCTTACCCGGAGTACAAGGATTCGGGGGTGGAGTGGTTGGAGAGAATTCCTTCCGATTGGATGAGTGTCGCCATTAAATATATGGCTCTTGAACCTACATCTTTATTTCTGGATGGTGATTGGATTGAAAGTAAAGATATATCAGATGATGGGATAAAGTACATCACTACCGGAAACGTAGGTGAAGGAGTATATAAAGAGCAAGGCACTGGCTTTATTTCAAGTGAAAAATTTATAGAACTAAACTGCACAGAAGTTTTTCCTGGGGATATTTTAGTTTCAAGACTAAACAATCCTATTGGCCGTGCATGTCAACTCCCGGATTTCGGTGGGAGAGTTGTCACCTCTGTTGATAATGTTATTTTTAGGCCAGATCAAGTTTATTTAAGAGCATACTTGGTTTATTTGTTCTCATCCTCAGAGTATTTTGAGCACACGACCAACTTGGCCCGTGGAGCAACCATGCAACGAATCAGCCGTGGTTTGCTAGGAAATATTCGTGTAGTCACCCCGTCAAAGAGAGAACAAGAAAAAATCGCCGCCTTCCTCGACCACGAAACCGCGAAGATTGACGCGCTTATTGAGAAGCAGCAGTGGCTGATTGAATTGCTCAAGGAAAAGCGTCAGGCGGTGATCAGCCATGCCGTCACCAAAGGCCTCAACCCCAACGCCCCGATGAAGGATTCCGGGGTGGAATGGCTGGGCGTGGTGCCAGCGCATTGGATGGTGGGCAAGTGCGGATTCCATATATCCATTCTTCCCGGATATGCCTTTCAGTCGTCAGGGTTTTCAGATAACGACGAAGATACAAAGCTTCTTCGTGGAATCAATGTTGGCGTAAACAGCCTGAAATGGGATGAAGTTGTGTATTGGAAACGCAGGCC
>JBEBBF010000021.1:0-4198 GCA_041158545.1 Pseudomonadota bacterium
GCTGTTTTTCTGCGCCCAGCGCGCCGATGTCCACGAGGTCCGCCCGGCGGACGCCATCGACCCGGAGTACGGCGCCTTGCTGCGCGCAGCCCGCCGCCTCGGCGTCGAAACCCTGGCCTGGCGCGCCACGGTCAGCCCGCAGGGCATCGTGCTCGACACACCGATTCCAGTGGTCTGCCCGTAAGGCCACGGCCGGGCCGCGGAAATTTTCAGGGCATACGACAGGGCAATTCCGGGTTCGAGCCCGGCCATTCACGCGCCGCCGCGGCCATCGCCACGGCGAAATCCGCTGGCTATCATGCGGGTCCCGCCCCGCCACGGGCTGCCCCGAGAGCACCGATGAATCCGGAACTGCACGCGATCTGCCAACGCATTCTTGACGAGGGTCGCCAGCGTTTCGGCGCGATGATGGGCATCGTCAGCCATGTTCATGATGGCAGCTACGACGTGATGGCGGTGTCTTCCGCCACCGGCATCCCGATGGTCGGCGACCGTTATCCGCTGGATTCAGTGTATTGCCGGCAGGTGGTGGAGCAGGGGCACAGCGTCGCAATCACCGAAATCGACGGCAAGCCCGGCATGTCGCTCCACCCGCTCTACGACGCGATCCCCTGCGAGTTCTACCTCAGCTCGCCGATCCTCCTGCACGACCGGGTCTGGGGCACGCTCAACTACACCAGCCTCGACGTCCGGGACACCCCGTTCTCCGCCGAAGACATCACCTACAACGAATCCCGCGCCACCGTCATCGCCGGGCTGCTGACGCTGCTGGATACGGAAGCGGAGTAGACCCGGCCTGCAGGCTGGGATCGGGATTGCACGACCCCGTGTATTGACGATGTATACACATCCGGGCATAGTTTTGCCATGGCCCTCCCGCTCCCTGCCCCCCTCCCCGAATCCGACGTTTCGGCACCAGCCGACGCCGGCCCAGCACTGGCCGCGACCCGTAAAGGGGTGATCAATCTGCGGATCGAGCCCGGCACCCGCCAGCTGATCGATGAAGCGGCGGCGATCCAGGGTAAATCCCGGACGGAGTTCATGATCGACAGCGCCCGCAGGGAGGCCATCGATGTGCTGCTGGATCAGCGTCTGTTCGTGCTTGATCCCGCGCATTTCGATGCCTTCATGGCAGCGCTGGATCAGGCGCCGGCGCCGGGCGACAAGCTGCAAACCCTGTTGAACCGCGTGCCCGCGTGGCAGAAGTAGGCGATCCCGCCGCGCCCGCACCGCTGACGGCGCCGGCACCGCTTGCGCCCCAGCACGATCTGTCCGGCTTCGACTGCGGCGAAGCGGCGCTCAATGACTGGCTGCGCGACCGGGCCTGGCGTAACGAAAACCGGTTTTCCCGGACCTATGTGGTCTGCGCCGGTCAGCAAGTCGTGGGCTTTTTCTGCATCGCCGCCGGGGCTGTCGCCAGGGCGGCGGCGCCGGGCCGACTGCGCCGCAATGCCCCGGATTCCATCCCGGTCTCGGTGATCGGCCGGCTGGCGGTGGACCGGCGCTACGCCGGCCGTGGACTGGGCGCCGACCTGTTGGCCGACGCCCTGCGCCGCATCGCCCAGGCGGCGCACAGCATCGGCATCGGCGCGGTCCTGGTCCACGCCAAATCGGCGCAGGCCCGCGGTTTTTACCTGAAGCACGCCGAATTCATCGAATACCCGGCCGACAGCCGCTGCCTTTTTCTACCCCTGGACACCCTGCACGCCGCCATTCAGGCGCGCTGAGTGCCTGGGAACTCCAGGGCGGCGGCCGGCCTGGTGCGGCACGCTCGCCTTACTGCCGCCCTTTCGCGTTCGCCTTCAGTTTGGCGACGTAGAGTTCGACGGAGTGGTCGCCGGCCATGACGCCGAAGCCGCGCAGGCCGCGTTTGGTGACGACCCGCAGCCACCAGCCGAGCTGGTCGAAGGAGCTGACGTTGAAGCGCAGGCGGGCGGTATCCGGCTCGCCTTCGAGGTAGCTGACGTAGCCGGGGTGGCGGTAGCGGGTCAGGCCTTCGATGAAGTTGCCCAGCTTCTTTTCCCAGGAATTGCGGACGAAGATCGTATAGACCGTGGTGATCTTCAGCGCGACGCGCAGGCCGTGCAGGCCCCATTTCAGGATCGTTGCCCACCAGGGGTTGGGCAGCCGGGGGACGATGTCGATTTCGTTGACGATCTGGTAGATCGGCGTCTTCAGGCCGTTCTGGACTTCCATCGCGCCGACCGGCGGGGCGCCGAAGGTGTAGCAGGCGCCGTTGGCGTCGGGGAACAGCAGCCGGGTGGTGACGGCGGCCAGCGCGCCGCCCAGCGAATGGCCGGTGATGATCAGCTGGTCATGGTGCAGTCCGGCGAGGGCGAACTCGACATCGTCGCGAACCAGCGCGAAGGCGTCGAGGTAGCCGCTGTGCATGAACACCGTTTCGCCGTCCAGTTCCACCGGCCGGAGCGCGGCGCTGATGTCGCTCTTGATGTCGGCGAACTCGGTCGGCTGGGTGCCGCGATAGACCAGATAGGCGATGCGCTTGTTGCTGGTGGCGCTGACCGGGATTTCGCGGGTGCACAGGAAGGCCTGGGTGCCCTTGTTGTTGAAGGTTTCGACCAGTGCGAAGCCGGCCTGGACCAGAATCTTCGCCAGCGCCGCCTTGCCCTCGTCTGCCGCGGACGGGCTGGCGTTGAGCAGGGGTTGCAGCTGTGTTTTCAGGAGCTGCAGCCGGGCGTCGTTGCCAAACACCTGCTCGGCAATCTTCAGCGCCTGCTCCAGCGTATCGCCCCCTTCGAAGCGGAAATAAGCCAGATTCGACAATTCGGCACACACATAGGCCTGACGGTCGCTGAATGCTGCCCGCTCGGCGGGCGGGGCAAGGAGGACCTTGGCGGTGAAATACATGCTGACTCCGGGAGAAATGGGGCAAAAAAGGGCGAAGTTCGCGTGGAAAAGTCCGGCGGAGGCCGCCCGGAGCGGCGAATTTAATCGTTTCCACCGAAAAGGACTTGTCTGTCCGTCCCCTGATTGGCACCAGTCCGGTTCGCCCTTTGCCGTGCTGATCATGCCTCCCGGTTGACACTCTGAATTTCAGAAAAATAAACTCTGCAAAACAGAGGAGTCGTCATGTCACCGGTTCATGAGCAATTGCATTCGATTCAGGCGATGTTGACCGCCGGGCACCGCAGCGTGCGGCTGGAGCGGCATAGCCTGCTGCTGCGGGGCGGCGTCGGCGGTTTTCTGATCGGCGCGACGGACTGGATCATCACCATCGAGCGCTTTCCCGAGGTCAGCCAGCGGGCGCTGGTGTTGCTGCTGTGGCTGAGCGTCTGGCTGGGCGGGATGTCCTTGCTGGATCACTGGCTGAGTCGGCGGCGACGGCAACAGCGGGAGGAATCCCTGCCCTTTGCCCAGGCGCAGATCACCCGGGCCTGGTGGATGCTGCTGTCGATCGGCACGCTCAGCTCGTTCGCGATGTTCTTTTATGGCGGCGGCGCGATGATCTACAGCCTGTGGATCGTGCTGCTCGGGCTGGGGATTTACCTGTTCGGGCTGTTTTCCCGGCCGCTGATCGAGTGGATCGGCCTGGCGACGATCCTGCTCGGCGTGCTCGGGCTGGCCAGCGGCTTGCCCCATGTCACCACCCGCTGGCTGGGGGCGTCCTGTTTCGCGCTGGGCATGCCGCTGTGCGGCTGGCTGGCGCCGCGGATTCCCGACGACCGGCCGGTCCAGCGCATCGCCGCGCTGCTGCTGTGGCTGGGCGTGGTGGTGACGCCGCCGCTGCTGAGCGTCCGGCTGCACCACACCCCGCTGCCGGACGGGCCGGACTTCAGGCTGGAGGCGCCGATTTCCGCCGGTCCCGGCGTGCTGCTGCTGCCGGCCGGCACGCCGGTCAAAGTGCGGCTGGATTTCGACAGCCCGCTGGTGCATTTCCCGCCGGAGCTGGCCGGGCAGATGCAGCTGAGCCTGCCGCTGGCGGTGGCGATGCAGGACGGCGTGCCGGAAGGCCGCTTCCGCTTTGCCGACGGCGAATGGCGCTCGATTCGCGACGGGGTGATCCACCTCAACATCGACCGCATCACCCCGCAACTCGACCACGGCCAGCCGGAAGTCCAAATCCACGGCCGCTTCCACAGCAAGGACATCGGAGAACAACCATGAGCCCCGCCCTGCCCAGCCTGGACCCGCTGCTGCACCAGCCGGCCCGCACCCAGATCGTCGCCTTCCTGTCCGG
>JBEBBF010000022.1:0-4747 GCA_041158545.1 Pseudomonadota bacterium
ACCGCTTCGCGCATGTAGCGCTCGAGGTCCTTCTGCTCATGGACGATTTCCATGGCCCGGCCGCCCAGCACGTAGGACGGGCGGACGACCAGCGGATAACCGATTTCCTGGGCCAGGCGCAACGCTTCTTCCTCGGTGCGCGCCGTGCGGTTGGGCGGCTGCTTGAGGCCGAGCTCGTGCAGCAGCTTCTGGAAGCGTTCGCGGTCTTCGGCGATGTCGATCGATTCCGGCGTCGTGCCGATGATCGGCACGCCATTGGCTTCCAGCGCCAGCGCCAGCTTCAGCGGGGTCTGACCACCGTACTGGACGATCACACCAACCGGCTTTTCGATGGCAACGATTTCCAGCACGTCTTCCAGCGTCAGCGGTTCAAAGTACAGACGATCCGAGGTGTCGTAGTCGGTGGACACGGTTTCCGGGTTGCAATTGACCATGATGGTCTCGTAACCGTCTTCGCGCATCGCCATCGCCGCATGGACGCAGCAATAGTCGAACTCGATCCCCTGGCCGATCCGGTTCGGGCCACCGCCCAGCACCATGATCTTCTTCTTGTCGGTCGGCTGGGCTTCGCACTCTTCTTCGTAGGTCGAATAGAGATAAGCGGTGCTGGTGGCGAATTCGGCCGCACAGGTATCCACCCGCTTGTACACCGGGCGCACACCCAGCGCATGGCGGTGGGCGCGGACCTTGTTGCCATCGCTGTCCAGCAGCTTGCCCAGGCGACGGTCGGAGAAACCGGCGCGCTTGAGCATCCACATTTCGTCGCGGCTCAGGGATTCCAGTTCGCGACCGCGCAGCGCACGGCCCATCTGGTGCAGGTGCTCGATCTGGGCGAGGAACCAGGGGTCGATGCTGGTCAGGCGCTGGATTTCCTGCAGCGTCATGCCGACGCGGAAGGCATCGGCGATGTACCACAGCCGCTCGGGGCCGGGCTCGGCGAGGTTGGTTTCGATGGCGCGGCGGTCGGTGGACTTTTCGTCAAAGCCATCCACGCCCACTTCCAGCCCGCGCAGGGCCTTTTGCAAGGATTCCTGGAAAGTCCGGCCGATGGCCATGACTTCACCGACGGACTTCATCTGCGTCGTCAGCCGGGAGTCGGCTTGCGGGAATTTCTCGAAGGCGAAACGGGGCACCTTGGTGACGACGTAGTCGATCGACGGCTCGAAGGACGCCGGGGTCTTGCCGCCGGTGATTTCATTGGCCAGTTCGTCCAGGGTGTAGCCGACGGCCAGCTTGGCAGCGATCTTGGCAATCGGGAAACCGGTGGCCTTGGAGGCGAGCGCCGACGAACGGGAAACCCGCGGGTTCATTTCGATGACGATGCAGCGACCATCCTTGGGGTTGATCGCGAACTGCACATTGGAACCGCCGGTATCGACGCCGATTTCACGCAGCACGGCAATCGAGGCATTCCGCAGCAGCTGGTATTCCTTGTCGGTCAGCGTCTGCGACGGTGCGACGGTGATGGAGTCACCGGTATGCACGCCCATCGGGTCGAAGTTTTCGATGGAGCAGACGATGATGCAGTTGTCCGCCTTGTCGCGGACCACTTCCATTTCGTATTCCTTCCAGCCGAGCAGGGATTCTTCAATCAGCAGCTCGTTGGTCGGGGAAGCTTCCAGACCGCGCTTGCAGATGGTCTCGAACTCTTCCATGTTGTAGGCGATGCCGCCACCGGTGCCGCCCAGCGTGAAGGACGGGCGGATGATGGTCGGAAAACCCACGGTGGCCTGGACCTGATAGGCCTCTTCCATGCTGTGGGCGGTCGCGGAACGGGCGGAGCCAAGACCGATCTTGGTCATCGCGTCCTTGAACTTCTGGCGGTCTTCCGCCTTGTCGATGGCTTCCTTCGACGCACCGATCAGCTCGACGCCGAACTTGGCCAGCACACCTTCCCGGTCGAGGTCCAGCGCGCAGTTCAGCGCGGTCTGGCCGCCCATGGTCGGCAGCAGCGCATCCGGGCGTTCCTTCTCGATGATCTTGGCGACCACCTGCCAGGTGATCGGCTCGATGTAGGTGACGTCGGCCATTTCCGGGTCGGTCATGATCGTCGCCGGATTGGAGTTGACCAGGATGACCTTGTAGCCTTCCTGACGCAGCGCCTTGCAGGCCTGGGCGCCGGAATAGTCGAATTCGCAGGCCTGGCCGATGATGATCGGGCCGGCGCCGATGATCAGGATGCTTTTGATGTCTGTACGCTTGGGCATTCTTCGCCTCTGAATCTGGGATGCAGCCCGGCCTTAGCGGCTGGACTGGAGTGCGGCCACGCCGCGGGTCATGCAATCGATGAAACGGTCGAACAGGTAAGCCACGTCGTGCGGGCCGGGGCTGGCTTCCGGGTGACCCTGGAAGGAGAAAGCGGGCACGTCGGTGCGGGCAATACCCTGCAGCGAGCCATCGAACAGGGAAACGTGGGTCACGCGGACATTGGCCGGCAGGCTCTGCGGATCAACGGCAAAACCGTGGTTCTGGCTGGTGATCAGCACCTGGCCGGAGTCGAGATCCTTGACCGGGTGGTTGGCGCCGTGGTGGCCGAACTTCATCTTCATCGTCTTGCCGCCGGAAGCCAGGCCGAGCAACTGGTGGCCCAGGCAGATGCCGAAGGTCGGCAGGCCGCGGTCGAGGAATTCGCGGATCGCGGCGATGGCGTAATCGCAGGGCTCCGGATCGCCGGGGCCGTTGGACAGGAACACCCCGTCCGGATTCAGCGCCAGGACTTCAGCCGCCGGGGTCTGGGCCGGCACCACGGTCAGGCGGCACCCCCGCTCGACCAGCATCCGCAGGATGTTGCGCTTGACGCCGAAATCGTAGGCGACGACATGGAAACGCGGCTCGACCTCAGGCGTGGAACCGTCCAGCGTCCAGGTGGATTCGGTCCAGGCGTAGGTTTCCTTGACCGTGACGACCTTGGCCAGGTCCATGCCGGCCAGACCGGGGAAAGCCTTGGCCATCACCAGCGCCTTGGATTCATCGACGCTGCCCGCCATGATGCAGCCGGCCTGGGCGCCCTTTTCCCGCAGCACGCGGGTCAGGCGACGGGTGTCGATGCCGGCAATCGCGACGATGCCGTGCTTCTTGAGGTAATCCGGCAGCGTATCCTGCATCCGCCAGTTGGAGGCCATCACCGGCAGGTCTCGGATCACCAGACCGGCGGCGTAATTGGCCCCGGACTCGAAATCCTCGGCGTTGCAACCGGTGTTGCCGATATGCGGGTAAGTCAGCGTGACGATCTGCCGGCAGTAGGACGGGTCGGTCAGGATTTCCTGATAACCGGTCATGGCAGTGTTGAAAACCACCTCACCGCTGGTCGCCCCGGCGGCACCGACGGCATACCCTTTGAATACGGTTCCATCGGCAAGGACGAGAATGGCGGGGGGGAAAGTGGGCAGTAGTGCGGAGGGCAGCGACACAAACGACTCCTGATTCCTGATCTGGATGTGACAAGCGGGAAGGCTGACCGCCCTCCCGCTTGACTGTTTCGAACCTGACAATTTTAACCGAAACCCCTAATCCCGGCAACGCAACGGCGGATTACGGTCCAGCCGACGGGTCATACGCCCGCACGCTGCTCGACCAGCGCTTCCAGCACCGGCCGCAACCGGGCCATTTCCGTTTCGAGCCGGTTGGCAATTTCGCGGCAATGGGCCCAATCGATGCTGGCGATATGCTCTGCGCCCCGTTCCAGCTCGACAGCAAAAGCACGGGAGCTTTCGGCGTTGAAGATCGCGACCAGACTCTTCAGCGTGTGGGCGTGCATCCGCAGCGCGAAACCATCCCGGTGCGCCAGACTGGATTCGATCCGCCCCAGGTATTCGTCCCACTCGCTCAACATCATCTTGGCCATCTGCACCAGCAGTTCCCGGTCGCCCAGGGTTTCCAGTGCCGCCTTGATGTTGGCTACCTGCGGCCCGTCCAGCCCCTCGGTTTCCACCGCCGGCACGCTGAGGCTGACGCCCGCCCGTGCCCGCTCCAGCGCCGCGAACAAATCGTCGGAACGCACCGGCTTGCTGACGTAATCGTCCATACCGATGTCCAGGCAGCGCTCCTTGTCGCCGGCCATGGCATTGGCGGTCATCGCGATGATGTAAATCGGCCGGAAGCCGTCGGACATCACCCAGCTACGGCGCATTTCCCGCGCCCGGATCGCCTCGGTGGCTTCCATGCCGTCCATCACCGGCATCTGGACGTCCATCAGGATCGCGTCGAAGCGTTCCTTTTCAAACAAATCCACGGCTTCGGCGCCATTGTTGGCAATCACCACCTCGTGGTGACGTTTTTCCAGCAGCCGGCGGGCAAGCTCCTGATTCACCGGGTTGTCCTCGACCAGCAGGATTTTCATCACGCTGTCTTCTGGCACCAGCTCACCCACTTCAAACGGCGCCAGATCAAAACCGCTGGTCGTCAGCTCGGGCTTGTCGCCAACCAGTTCCAGCGCATCCAGCAATTCAGCGGGGGAGAAAGGCTTGATCAGGTGGGCGCCGACCTGCAGTTCCCGCAAGCGGGCCAGCGCCTGCCGCTGCTGGTCGGTCGTCAGCATCATGATCAGTTTTTCCGGCAGCGAGCTACGCCGCCAGAGTTCGGCAAACGCCATCCCGCCCGGATCGGCCATCTGCGCATCGGCCAGCACGAAATCGAAGGGATAGCCCAGCGCCCGGGATTTTTCGACGGCTGCCAGCGCTTCCACCGGGTCGGCCGATACCGTGACCTGCAAGCCCAGCTTTTCCATCAGCCGCTGCAACTGCCGGTT
>JBEBBF010000023.1:0-9882 GCA_041158545.1 Pseudomonadota bacterium
CGCTTGTCGCCGCTGCTCTTCGACCTGACCAGCCTGCAACGCGAAGCCAACGGTCGCTTCGGCTTCTCCGCCAAAGCCACGCTCGGCCTGGCCCAGGCCCTGTACGAAAAGCACAAGGTCCTGACCTATCCCCGGACCGATTCCCGCTATCTGCCGGAGGATTACCTGGCCACCGTCCGCGCCACGCTGGGCATGCTGACCGGCGAAGGCGCCGGCAAGGGCCACGACGAGGTGCTGCTGTCGCGCTACGCGCCGTTTGCCCACCAGATCCTGGCGCGCAACTGGGTGCTGCCGAACAAGCGCATCTTCAACAACACCAAGATTTCCGATCACTTCGCGATCATCCCGACCACCCAGGCGCCGAAGCACCTCAACGAAGTCGAGCAGAAGCTCTACGACATGGTGGCCAAGCGTTTCCTTTCGGTGTTCTTCCCCGCCGCCGAGTTCATGGTCACGACCCGGATCACCCGCGTCGCCGGCCAACCCTTCCGCACCGAAGGCAAGGTGCTGGTGAACCCCGGCTGGATGGCGATCTACGGCAAGGAAGGCCAGGAGGGGGAGGAAGGCAACCTGCCCAGGGTCGAGCCCAAGGAAAAGGTCGCCACCGACGACGTGCTGCTGAAGGCCAACGAAACCCGGCCGCCGCCGCGCTACTCGGAAGCCACGCTGCTGTCGGCGATGGAAGGGGCCGGCAAGATGGTCGACGACGAGGAATTGCGCGCCGCCATGGCGGGCCGCGGCCTCGGCACCCCGGCGACCCGCGCCCAGATCATCGAAAACCTGATCACCGAGCAATACATGCTGCGGGAAGGCCGGGAGCTGATGCCCACCGCCAAGGCGTTCTCGCTGCTGACGCTGCTGAACGGACTCGGCATCAACGAACTGACGGCGCCGGAACTGACCGGCGACTGGGAATGGAAGCTGGGCCGGATCGAAAAGGGCGAGTTCTCCCGCGCCGAGTTCATGCGGGAAATCGCCGAGATGACCCGGCTGATCGTCGAACGGGCCAAGACCTACGACAGCGACACCATCCCCGGCGACTTCGGCGTGCTGAGCGCGCCCTGCCCGAAGTGCGGCAGCCAGATCCGGGAAAACTACAAGAAATTCCAGTGCAGCGACGGCGGCTGCGATTTCGCGCTGTGGAAGATCGTCGCCGGGCGGCAGTTCGAACCGGCGGAGATCGAATCCCTGCTGACCGAACGCCAGGTCGGGCCCTTGTCCGGTTTCCGCAACAAGATGGGCCGCCCCTTCACCGCCTCGATCAAGCTGACCGCGCAGAACACCGCCGAATTCGACTTCGGCCAGAGTTCTGACGATGACGCTTCCGCCGAAACCGTGGATTTCTCCGGGCAGCAGAGCCTGGGCCGTTGCCCGAAGTGCGGCGGCGAGGTCTACGAGCACGGCAATGCCTACGTCTGCGAAAAATCCGTCGGCAGCGCCCGCAGTTGCGATTTCCGCTCCGGCAAGATCATCCTGCTGCAGCCGGTGGAACGGGAGCAGATGCAGAAGCTGCTGAGCGGCGGCCGCACCGATCTGCTGAAGGATTTCGTCTCGGCGCGGACCCGGCGCAAGTTCTCCGCCTTCCTGGTGGTCGGCAAGGACGGCAAGGTCGGCTTCGAGTTCGAGAAGAAGGAACCCAAGGCGGCGAAAGCCACCACCCGCAAAACCGCCGCCAAGGCGACGGAAGACGCCTGATCCGGGTTCAGGACGGGGATGGGCGACACGCCCACCCCGACCGGGCTAGACCTTGTTGCTCGCGGTTGGGGTGAGCCGCTGCGGCGCTCCGCTCGGCGCCGCCGCCGCGTGAACGCTCAGATTTTCACCGTGCCCGGCAAGGTGCAGGCCTGAATCGCCGTCCGCACCACATCCACCGCGGCGCCCCGCGGGAAGGTGACCCGCCAGACCAGCCCGACCTGCCGCTCCGGCTCCGGCGCCGCGAAGGGCAACACCGCCACCGGGCTGTCCGCAACGGCGAGGGGATCGGCGGCGGTGCTGGGCATCACCGCAACGCCGGCGCCGCTGGCGACCATGTGCCGCACCGTTTCCAGCGAACTGCCTTCCATGGCGTGGGACAGGGCATCGCCGCTCATCAGACCGGGGCAGGCTTCCAGCACCTGATCCCGGAAACAGTTGCCCTGGCCGAGCAGCAACAGGTGTTCGCCGCTCAGCGCATCCGGCGCCACCGGCCCGCCCCCTTGCCAGGGGTGGCCGGCCGGGGTCACGACCCGGAATTTCTCCCGATAAACGCCCTGGGCCACCAGCCCGGCTTCGGCAAAGGGCAAGGCGATGATGATCACGTCGAGGTCGCCCCGCTTCAGGGCCGGAATCAGGTTGGCGGTGAAGTCTTCCTTGATGAACAGCGGCATCCGCGGCGCCCGTTTGCCGATCTGCGGGATCAGCTGCGGCAGCAGATAGGGGGCGATGGTGTAGATCACGCCCAGTTTCAGCGTTCCGGCCAGCGGGTCCTTGCCCTGGCTGGCAATTTCGTCGAGCTTCAGCGCTTCGGACAACACCCGCTCCGCCTGCGCGACGATGCGCTCGCCCTGGGGCGTCAGCCGGACGTCGGCGGCGTTGCGCTCGAACAGCGTCAGGCCCAGCTCGCCTTCGACCTTCTTGATCGCGGTGGACAGGGTCGGCTGGCTGACGTGGCATTTCTCGGCGGCACGGCGGAAATGCCTTTCGGCCGCCAAGGCGACCAGATAGCGCATTTCGGTCAGGGTCATCGTCGTCTTCCGTTCAGCCGCCCAGGCCGTGAAGCAAGGCCCGCTCCGCGACCGTCAGCCAGCGCCATTGCCCTTGCGCCAGGTCAGCGGGCAGGTCGTAATGGCCGACCCGGTCCCGGTGCAGCGCCTCGACCCGGTTGCCGGCGGCGGCGACCATCCGCTTGACCTGGTGGTATTTCCCCTCGGTCACGGTCAGCAGCAGCTGGTGGCTGTCCACCGCCTCGCAGGCCGCGGCGATGATCGGTTCCGGCTCGTCATGCAGCGTGACGCCGGCCAGCAGCTGCGCCACCAGTTCGCCGCTGACCGGATGTTTGGTCGTCACCCGGTATCGCTTTGGCACCTTGCGCTTGCCCGAGGACAGCATGTGGATGAACTGGCCGTCGTCGGAAAACAGCAGCAGCCCGGTGGTGTCCTCGTCGAGCCGGCCGACGCTCTGCACCCCCCGTTCGCGCAGCGGCCAGGGCAGCAGGCCATACACCGAAGGATGGTGCTTCGGCGCCTGGGAACATTCGTAACCGGCCGGTTTGTTCAGGACCAGGTAGGCCGCGGCGCAATAGGCCCAGCTTTCCCCATCCACCGTGAGCGGCAGCCCATCGACGGCATCGATGTCGGCCGAAGGGTTGTCGCAGAGCGTGCCGGCGACCGTCACCAGGCCAGCGCGCACCAGGTTGCGGCAGGCCTTGCGGGTGCCGAAACCCTGGGATTGCAGCAGTCTTTCCAGTTGCATATTCCGATCTTTCCTTCCGGCCCGGCCGGGGGGCGCAAAATGTAACCCGGATCGCCGCTAACGGGCATGTTTTCGTAACAAATTCCCACTGACATTTCGGCCTGATTCGTGGAGAATTCCCGACCTTGTTTCCCGGCCAACCATCACCGGTTTCCAATGACCACTCAGCCTCCCGCCACGTCCTTCGACACCAACCAAAGCCGTTTTCCCGTCTTGCTTGGCAAACTGGGAAAACTGACCTCGATCCGCGACACCGAAGTTCTGGAACAAAGCCTGCTGAAAACCCTGGGTCCGTTGCTCGGCGTGCTGGATACCGCGCTGTACCGCAGCGATGAAGCGCACGCCCTGGTGCGGGTGATTCACCATCACCGCTCGAAAGTGATCGAGCCGGATGGTGGCGAGCGGATGGTCGAGCGGATCGAACAGATCACCAATCCGCAGGACACCCCCAAGACAGTGACTTCGCTGACGGAAAACATCCGTCTGCTGTCCAAGCCCTGCGCCCGCAAGCTCAGCAACAACGAATTGCTGATCGGCTACCCGCTGATGGGCGGCGACGAAGTCTGCGGCTACTTCATTTTCAAGCGCGACCGGGAGGTTTATCCCGGCGAAGACACCATCATCCGCGGCGTACTGGAAGTCTTTTCCAACTATTACGCGCTGCTGGACATCAGCCAGCGCGACCGGCTGACCGGTTTCCTCAACCGGCAGGCGCTGGAAAACAGCTTTGACCGGCTGTGGACCCTGCTGGCGCACCCGGACAACCAGTTCGGGGACCGCCCGGAAGGCCGTCGCCACGGCCCCGGCAACCATTACTGGCTGGCGGTGATCGACATCGACCACTTCAAGAAAGTGAACGACAACCACGGCCACCTGCTGGGCGACGAGATTCTGCTGCTGGTCTCCCGGCTGATGGCCGCAACCTTCCGCTCGACCGACCTGCTGTATCGCTACGGCGGCGAGGAATTCGTCGCGATCATCGCCGCCGATGACGTCGCTGCCGCCCGGCTGGTGTTCGAACGGGTACGTCAGACCATCGAGGCCCATTCCTTCCCGCGGGTGGACAAGCTGACGATCAGCATCGGCTTCAGCCAGGCCGACCCCAACATCCTGCCGCTGGAAGTCCTCGGTCGCGCCGACCGCTGCCTGTATCAAGCCAAAAATGATGGGCGTAACCGCTGCTACGAGTATCAGGAGCTGGTGGCCCAGGGCGTGTTCCAGGACCTGGGCTACGGCGACGCCGAATTGTTCTGAACCGGCGGGGCGCTCCAGCGCCCGCTGCAGCGCCTTTTCGGCCCCCCAACCCCGCTGTTCGTAACACTCCCCGCTTGCGCCAATTCGGCGCAGTTGTTGCCGCAGTTGTGCAACGGCTGCTGCAAAGCGGGGCGTCCTGTCGCCTGGATCGAGGCAATCCGTCCGGAAAACCCCGGAAATTCAGGGAATTGGCGGCATTCCGCCGCCTGGCACGGGTTTCGCACATTCCCGGAGTGAGGCAGGAAAGCCCGGCTTTCCGATTCTCCCTCCTGGTGCGAGCAGTGCTTTGGGGCGACCTCTGGGTCGCCCCTCTTTTTCCGATTCGGGAAAGACTGAACTGGCGCGGGCCGCGCCTTGAGCGCGCCTAGTTGCGCGCCATCATCGCGACGATGACCTGCAGGCTGCGGGTCTGATCCTGCAGTTGCTGACAGATCAGCGGCAGGCTGTCGCAATAATGGTCAACGGCGGGCTGATCCTGCCGCGCCAGTGCGGCTGCCAGTTGCTCGGCTTCCTGATGCAGTTCGCTGTGAATCTGCTCGATCTTCTCGAATTCTTCCAGTTCGCTGTAGCGATGCCGGCCGACGCCGTTGAGCCAGTTGCCGAAACGGCAGTCCTTGCCGATCTCGATGCCCAGCCCCTGCCGGGCCTGGCTGACCAGATGATCAATCCAGCGGCGATGATCGACTTCCACGGCCTGCAGCGGGAAATCGTCCCGGTGCCAGCGCAGCATCACGCTGGAGGTCCAGCTGGAATCGGGCTGGAAGGCCTGAATCCAGGCCGGCAGGTCCGCCGCGGCCATCGGGTGGGAAATGCCGAAGCCCTGGGCCAGATCGCAGCCCAGATGCAGCAGCAGGATGCCGTGTTCGATGGTCTCGACCCCTTCGGCGACCACCTTGCGGCGGAAGGCGCGGGTCAGGCCGAGAATCCCCTCGACGATGGCCAGGTCTTCCGGATCGTCCAGCATGTCGCGGACGAAGGACTGGTCGATCTTCAGCGTTGCCGCCGGCAGCTGCTTGAAGTAGGTCAGCGAGGAATAGCCGGTGCCGAAGTCGTCGAGCGCGAAACCGATGCCCATCTTGCGGGCGTTGCCGATCACCTTGGACACGTGGGCGATGTCTTCCAGCGCCGCGGTTTCCAGGATCTCCAGTTCGATCGATTCCGGCCGCACCGAGGGGTGCCGGGCCAGCAGTTCGGTCAGGTAATGGGAGAAATTCGGCGACAGCAGCTGCTTGGCGGAAATATTCACGCCGATCTGCAGATGCATGCCCTGAGCCTGCCAGACTTCCTGCTGGCGGAAGGCCTCCTGCAGCACCCATTCGCCGAGATTGACGATCAGGTCGTGTTCCTCAATCTGCGGCAGGAAGCGGATCGGCGACAGCAGGCCCTTTTCCGGATGCTGCCAGCGCACCAGTGCTTCGGCACCGATGACCTTGCCCAGCCGCATGTCCACCTTGGGTTGGTAGTACAGCACGAACTCGCCGCGCAGCAGGCCGCGGGTGATTTCTTCCAGGGTTTCCCGGTGCGAACGGGCGCGGCGATCCTGTTCCGGATCGAACAGGTGGTAACGGTTGCGGCCGGCCATCTTGGCGACGTACATCGCCTGGTCGGCGTGGCGGATCAGGGTGTCGGCATCGCTGGCATCCAGCGGATAAAGGGTGACGCCGACACTGGCGGAAATACTGATCGGGTGCTGGCCGATGGTGTAGGGCGCGGCAATGGTCGCCAGCAGCCGGTTCAGCGCGTGCTCGGCTTCCTGGGTATCGCGCAGATCGGAGAGCAGCAGCACGAATTCGTCGCCGCCCAGGCGTGAAACGGTGTCGTCGGCGCGCAGGCTGTCGCGCAGCCGGCCGGAGACTTCCACCAGCAGCCGGTCACCGGCCTGGTGGCCGTAGGTGTCATTGACCGGCTTGAAGCCGTCCAGATCGATGTAGCAGATCGCCAGCAGGCAGTTGTGGCGCTTGGCGCGGGCGATGTCGTGGTGCAGCCGGTCGGACAGCAGCACCCGGTTCGGCAGGTGGGTCAGCGCGTCGTAATAGGCGAGGTGTTCCAGTTCTTCCTGGGTCGCCTTCAGCACCGTGATGTCCGAGAAAATCGAGACAAAGGCGGTGATGGCGCCATCGTCGGCGCGCACCGCGCTGATCGTCAGCTGCTCGACGAACAGCTCGCCGTTCTTGCGCTTGTTCCAGACCTCGCCGCGCCAGTAGCCTTCGGTACGGACGCTGCGCCACATCGCGTCGAAGAAACCGCTCTCGTGGCGGCCGGACTTCAGCAGGCTGGGGGTACGGCCGATCACCTCTTCCCGCCGGTAGCCGGTCATTTCGGTGAAGGCTTCGTTGACGTTGAGGATCACGCCCTGGGGGTCGGTGATCATGATCCCGTCGTGGGCGCTGGAAAACACGCTGGCCGCCTGGCGCAGCTGGTCTTCCACCGCCTTGCGTTCGCTGACATTGCGCCCCAGGCCGATCAGCCCGAGCAACTGGCCGTCGTCGCTGATCACCGGCGCCTTGACCATCTCCAGGCAGATCGCGCCGCCATCGGGCAGCGGAATCAGCTCGTCGATGGTCTTGGCCTGGCCCGCGGCCAGCACCAGCGCATCGTCAGCGCGGAAACGGGCCGCCAGTTCGGGGCCAACCAGTTCGAAATCGGTATGGCCGATCAACTCGGCCTCGCTCATCCCGAGGAATTCGGCAAAGGCCCGGTTGCAAGCGCGGAAAACGCCGTCCTGATCCTTGAAGAAGAAGAAATCGGGCATCGATTCCAGCACGGCGGTCATCTTCGCCCGTTCGGCGGCCAGATCAAGTTCGGCCTGGCGGCGGGCCGTGATGTCCTGCTTGATCCCGACGAAATTGATGATCTGGCCGTCGTCGCCCATCAGCGGAGCGATGACGGCTTCTTCCCAGTACAACTCGCCACCCTTCTTGCGGTTGTGCAGCTTGCCGCGCCAGACCTTGCCGCTGGTGATGGTCTGCCACAATTCCTGATACAGGGCATCCGGCAGATCGCCCGCCTTCAGCACGCTGGGACGCCGACCGATCACTTCCTCCGGCTGATAGCCGGTGATCTCGCTGAACTGGGGATTGACGTAAAGGATGCGGGCCTGGGGATCGGTGATGACGATGGACACCGGCGCCTGGTCGACCGCGCGGGAAAACTGGCGCAGCCGGCGGTCGCTTTCCTGAACCTGGCAGAACTGCAGGCAGAACTCACTGGCATCCTGGCCGCGCAGCAGCAGATGCCGGATCGCACCGGATTCATCGCGCAAGGGCTGCAGCGAAAAATCGAGCTGGCGCTGATTGCCGTCTGCTGTAGGGAAACTGCCGTTGAAATGGCTGCTCTGCCCGGCGCGGGCCGCCGCCAGCGCCTGTTGCAAGCCGGCCCTGGACTGGGGATCGGCGGGAACGCCCAGCATTTCCGCGAAGCTGGCCCCGGTTCGAGTCGTCTGCGCCAGCCCCAGCAGATCCCTGGCCCGCTGGTTGGTCTCCAGCAGATGACCATCGAGGTCCAGTACACACAGGTAATCATCAACCCGGTCCCAGATGCCGCCCAGATGTGCGTTCGGATTTTGCAAGGCGGAACCGGACATGGAGTGGGCTGGGCGGGGAAAGTTCAGATGGGTTGAAATCGATTATACGCTGAGAAATCCGGGCATAGCATTTGCCCCTCCGCTTTCGCCACTGTCCTGCGACTGTCTTTTTTCCTGCTGCAGCGCACCATTATTCCAGGCAAATTCCATTTTATAAACAGGGAATTAGCCGTTTCCCCCCGGGAAGGGGTGCGACAAGTTGTCGCAGGGGCCGCGCTCGGGTCTCCCCGTATAATGCCGCGTCCACACCCAGGGGCGAGGCGGCCCGATCTGCCCCGGCTTTCCGCCCTGACTTCCTTGCTGCCCACTCCGTCACCCCCTTCGTCGCCCGCCCTCGCCGCCCCCGCCGGCCGTATCCCCCTGCCAAGTTCCGCCATGCCCTCCCCGCAGCCTCCTTTTCAGCTCCATGCACCGACCCCGGTGTCGGGCTGGCAGCGCAGTCTGCGCTTGCTGCTGATCCTGGGCGGGCATGGCTTACTGCTGCTGGGGCTGACCTGGGTCCACCGGCCGGACGTCGTCGAAGAACTGCAAACCCTGTCCGTGCGGCTGCTGGAAACCAGCCCACCGGCCCCCCTGCAACCCGCCCGGCCCTTGCCGCCCCCACCGCGGCAGCCTCCGGTACGTCTGCAAGCGCCCCCGCCGGTATTGGCCAGCAATAGCCCCGCGGCCAGCCCGGTGTTCAGCGTCCCGGCCCAGCCGGAACCCCGACCGCTGGAGACCCCGGCCCCGCCGCCGGTTCATGTCGCCCCCGCGCCGGCGCCACTGCAGGCTGCCCGTTTCGACGCCGACTACCTGCAGAACCCGAAGCCGGCCTATCCGCCCCTTTCCCGCCGACTGGGCGAGGAAGGCCGGGTGGTGCTGCGGGTCCGGGTGTCGGCCCAGGGCCTGCCGATCCAGATCGAAATCAAGCAAAGCAGCACTTTTCCGCGCCTGGACGATGCGGCCCGCGCCGCCGTCGAGAGATGGCGCTTCATCCCGGCCCGGCAAGGGTCGGAAGCCGTCGATTCCTGGGTGCTGGTGCCCCTGAGTTTCGGCCTGGTTGCCCAAGGAGATTGAGTTCATGCCCTCCCAATTCGGATTTGCCCACTTCTGGTCCCACGGCGACGGGGTCAATCACAGCGTTGCGCTGATCCTGCTGCTGCTCTCGGTGCTGAGCTGGTACATCATGGCCGGCAAGAGCTGGGCGCTGTGGCAATCCCGGCGCAGCCATGCCCGGGCGCTCGCGGCCTTCTGGGGTGCGGACAACCTGCCGGCGGCCATCACCGCCATCCGCGAGGAAGACAAGACCGGCATCCTGGCCAATCTGGCCGTCGCCGGCGCCAACGCCGCCGCCCTGTACGACCAGCACGCCGCCCGCGGCATCGGAGCCGGCGTCAGCGTCAGCGAATTCGTCACCCGGGCGCTGCGCAACCAGATCGTCGAAGCCCAGGCCCAGATCGAATCCGGCCAGACCTTCCTCGCCTCCGTCGGCTCCACCGCCCCGTTCATCGGCCTGTTCGGCACGGTCTGGGGGATTTACCACGCGCTGGTCGGGCTGGCCGGGGCCACCCAGGTGGTGCTGGACAAGGTCGCCGGCCCGGTGGGCGAGGCGCTGA
>JBEBBF010000024.1:0-4663 GCA_041158545.1 Pseudomonadota bacterium
CCCGGCCGACGCGCCCTTCCGTTTCTGTCCATCTCTCGCTGCTCCCTTGTGAATATCGTCAGGGAGCAATTCTCCGCAGCACGCGGGTGCGGGGAAGAACGCCGGGGGGTTACCGGTTACGACGCGGGTTCAATTCCGCAAATGAAATCGAACTAGCGGCCGGTTGGTTTCTTGCACACGGTTGATACCAGCTGATGCTCCCGATGCTGCAATTGCCACATCACAAGCTTCAGACTCAGTAGGATTTGGCATCAAGCAACAGGTAAGACGTGGATAAAGCCCCACTAGCGCAGCGCGTTCAGCACTTTTTCGGCTTCTGGCCAGGGCAGCCGTCGCTTGCCTGACTTCATTCGGTCGAGTGCCTTAAAGGCGTCGTCGACTGTCAGCAGTTGGTTCTCGATCATGGCGCACAACAGCCCGATGGTGCCCATGACGTTGACCTGCTCCTTGTTGGCAACAATTCGCAAATTGGTGTCGCCCGTGAGTAGGGTGCAGGCTTCTTGCTTCGCGAGCGCCAGTGCCAAGTAGTCGTTGTGACTGGGCTTGGGGCCGTTTTTCGCAGGAAGTAGGTGATTGTGCTGGCCGGGCAACTGCTGGGTATAGGCCACGAAGTCGCCACTGACCTCCATGACCTGCAAGCCCAAGTCTTCAAGACCCGGACTGCCCGGTTCAATTTCTTCGTAGTACAGCAGATCAGGGATGCCGAACTGCATCGGAAGCTGGAAGAGCGTCTCCATCAACGCTCCCGCTTCCATATCGATCAAGATGTTCGCATCACTGATGAGCAACCGCATCCGATGACTCCAGCTGGCGTTCTTTGTGGAAGCGCATCATCGGGATGCCCAGCAGTTCTGCCGCCTTGCCTTCGGAAATGTATTGCTCGGCCAAGGCGCGGTACACCAACTGATCAAACAGTCGTGGATGCTCTTGCGGCAGTGGCTCGCCCGGCTCGGTCTTGCGCCAGCCCTTGGCCGAAAACCGCTTGAACATAGAGAGGTGAGCGGCCTCGGTGATCACGCCACACTGCTTGGCGCGTTGCAGCCATCCGGTCATCGAGAGACCGAACTCGTGCTTGAGCACATACAACTCTTGCCATTCCAGCGCATGGCGTTTTGCGCCAAGCAACTGCAACACTGCGACACGCGGAGCCAGGAAGGCACCGGCGAACCGGTCGCAGGCTTTCTCTTCGTTGATGCCGTCAGCCAGCCGTCCTTCGAGCAGCAGGTGCCCCAGTTCATGCGCCAGCGTGAAGCGCTGCCGATCACCGGGCCAGCGCTTGGAGACAGCCACGACCGGATACTCCCGGCCATCTTCGGTTCGTGCCTTGGCGGTCAAGCCAGAGAAGCCCGGGTTCTCCTCGTCGACCACGATGACCAGCAAGCCAAGGCCTTCGAGGGTGTCGGTGAGGTCAGCAATCGGATTCAGCCCCAACTGCCAAGCGTTGCGGACCGTATCCGAGAAGGCATCGATCTCATCCAGCGAGGTGATCTGCTCAGGCAGATTCGCGGGCGGTGCAAACGCCGGGAACGGCAATTCGGGAAATGCGCCAAGCAACTCCACGCGCTTTTCCACCAGTTCGATGACCTTGATCTTCAGCGCATCCTGCGCCGTCTTGCCAAAGGTCGAGAGCTTGCGGAACTCAGGCTGCAGCAGTTCAACCGTATGCGTGCGGAAGAAGTACTCGGTCCGGATACCGCAGGCGCGGGCTAGCTTGAGCAGCTGAGTCGACGACGGCGTCAGCAGACCCTTCTCGTACTTCTGGATGGCGGTGTGAGAAACACCCACCTGTTCACCCAACGCACCCAGGGTCAGACCTGCCGCCAATCGTGCTTGACGAATGCGATCTGCAATCATGATCGCCTCCTTGGGTTGGGTTTAAAATAATCTTAATCTTACCAAATTATTAAACCAAAGAGAAGCCCGTCCGTCTTGGTGGTCGTGGCGTCACTCGTGGGCAACCGCTTCCATGTAAGGGCGCATCACAGTGGCGACGCGGCCCGCTGCTCCAACCCCGCCGGTGCTTGCCCAGTGAGGCAGAGCAAGTTCATTTATTGTTCTTCTGCGCTTCGTCGGCCTGGTCGGCGAGCATGGCGCTGAGTCGGCGGTTTTCTTCTTCGGACAGGGGGCGTTGTTCGGCGACGACCTGATTGCGCTTGCGCAGGTAGGTGAACAGCGCGATCAGGCCGAGCAGGAGCAGGAAGGCGGGGCCGCCCCAGAGCATCAGCGTCAGGCCTTTGACCGGCGGGCGGTAGAGCACGAAATCGCCGTAGCGGGCGACCATGAAGTCGATGATTTCCTTGTCGCTCTTGCCGGCCTGGATCATGCCGCGCAGTTCCCGGCGCAGGTCTTGCGCCAGGTCGGCGTTGGAGTCGGCGATGTTCTGGTTCTGGCAGACCAGGCAGCGCAGTTCTTCGGACAGGGCCTGGATCCGTTTTTCGGCGACGGGGTCCTGGACTTCCGGCGGGGCTTCCTTGGCCAGCAGGTTGCTGGTCGGGAGCAGTAGCGTCAGCGCCAGCGTGGCGGCGCTCAGCAGGGTGCGCAGGGTTTTCATGCCTTGTTCAGCTCCGCAATCAGGGGCAGCAGTTTCTTTTCCAGGATGTCCGGGGTGATCGGCCCGGTTTGCTTGAAGCGGATGACGCCCTGCTTGTCGATCACATAGGTTTCCGGGACGCCATAGACCCCGTAATCCATACCAACCCGGCCGTCGACGTCCAGCACCGTCAGGTCGTAGGGGTTGCCGTGCTTGCTCAGCCAGGCCTGGGCGCGCAGCCGGGCCTGGGCGGATTCGACATCGATGCTCATCTTGCTGACATCGATGTCGCTGTCGCCGCGGACTTCCTTGTAGTTGAGGCCGATCAGCGGCACCAGCTGGCGCTTGCTCATCGCGACGAGCAGCGGGTGTTCCTGGCGGCAGGAGACGCACCAGGACGACCAGACGTTGAGCATCCAGACCTTGCCTTGCATGTCGGCCGGGCCGAAGGCGGGCTGGTCGGCGTCGGTCCTGGCCAGTTTGAAAAGCGGCGCCGGCTTGCCGACCAGGGGCGAGGGGACTTCCCGCGGGTTCAGGTTGAGGCCGACGGCGAGCAGGACGACCAGGGCGATGAAGCCCACCAGGGGCCAGAGGAACTTGTTCATGAGTGTTGTGCGGCAGTGGCGGTGGGAAGTTCGGAAGAGCGGGGGCGCGGACGATAGCGGCGGTCGAGGATGGCGAGCAGGCCACCGAAGGCCATGATCAGGCAACCCAGCCAGATCCAGTCCACAAACGGCTTGTAATAGACGCGGACGGCCCAGGCGCCTTCCGGCTTGTCCCGGTCGATGGGTTCGCCCAGGGAAACATAGACGTCACGCAGCAGGCCGCTGTCGATGACGGCTTCGGTCATCGGCATGCCGGAGGCGGCGTAGTTGCGCTTTTCCGGCTCCAGGGTCATCAGCACCTTGCCGTTTTCCGCCAGTTCAACATTGCCGCGCAGCGCGACGTAATTCGGGCCGCGGGTCTGGGTGACGCCCTTGAAGGTGAAGCGATAGCCGGCGACTTCGACGCTCTGGCCCGGCTCCAGCCGGACATCCCGCTCGTCCTGATAGCTGCTGACCAGGGTGACGCCGAGGATGAAGGCGGCGACACCCAGGTGGGCGAGGTTCATGCCGAGGAAGCTGAGCGGTTGCGCCAGCAGCGCGCCGACGAGGCCGCGCTGACCGCGGGTGGCCTGAGCCCGTTGCAGCAGGTTCAGCAGGGTGCTGGTGCAGACCCAGGCGGCGAGCAGCACGCCGAGCGAGGTCATCGCCGACCAGCTGCCGTAGGCCAGTGGCAGCACGATGGCGATGACCACGGCCACGGCGAAGGCCCAGCGCAGCAGTCGCGCCAGTTCCGGTAGCGACGCGGATTTCCAGCGGGCGAAGGGGCCGACCCCGATCAGGAAGGCCGCCGGCGCCATCAGCGGCACGAACACCGCGTTGAAGTACGGAGGGCCGACGGAAATTTTGCCCAGGGACAGGGCATCCAGCAGCAGCGGATACAAGGTGCCCAGCAGCACGGTGCCGCAGGCGACGACCAGCAGCACGTTGTTGGTCAGCAGCAGGGATTCCCGGGAGATCAGCTCGAAGCGGCCACCCAGTCCGACCTTGGGCGCCCGCCAGGCAAACAGCGCCAGCGAGGTGCCGATGACGGTGGCCAGGAAAATAAGGATGAAGATGCCGCGGCGGGGATCGGTGGCGAAGGCATGCACCGAAGTCAGCACGCCGGAACGGACCAGGAAGGTGCCGAGCAGGGACAGGGAGAAGGCGCCGATGGCCAGCATCACCGTCCAGTTCTTGAAGCTGCCGCGCTTTTCGGTCACGGCCAGGGAGTGGATCAGGGCGGTGCCCACCAGCCAGGGCATGAAGGAGGCGTTCTCGACCGGATCCCAGAACCACCAGCCCCCCCAGCCCAGCTCGTTGTAGGCCCACCAGCTGCCCAGGCCGATGCCGAAGGTGAGGAAGATCCACGCGGCGGTGGTCCACGGCCGTGTCCAGCGCGCCCAGGCGGCGTCGAGGTTGCCACCGATCAGCGCCGCGATGGCGAAGGCAAACGCCACCGAGAAGCCGACATAGCCCATGTACAGCATGGGCGGGTGGGCGATCATGCCCGGGTGCTGCAGCAGCGGGTTCAGGTCTCGGCCGTCGTCGG
>JBEBBF010000025.1:0-3125 GCA_041158545.1 Pseudomonadota bacterium
AACAGGATCGGCCACCTGATCGGTGGCGCCCAGGTGTGCCACCACCTGCGCATACCCGGAGAACGTGCCGGCGGTGACATTGCCGTCGGCATCGCGGGCGCCGATGGCTTCGTCGTTGAAATAGATGTCTTCGACGGCATCGATCTCATGGCCGGCGATGGCGATCACCAGGTGCAGGGTCTGATTGTCGGAACTGGCGGCGGCAAACACCAGCGGGCCGCTGACCATGGCACGGCCATAGACAATGTTGCGATTGGCGACGGCGCTGCGAATCACATGGGTGCGCGCCTGCGCCTGCATGGTGAAGCTGGGCGAGGATGGCGCGTCTTCCGCCCCGCCCGACAGTGCCCCGCGCAACACGGCGCCGGACACGAAGCTGGCGCCGGCCTGGATTACCGCGTAGGTGGCCACCCAATCCAGCGTGGTGGCGGCCACCAGATCAAAGATGACGGCCTCGGCCACATAGGTGCCAATGGCATCGGCGGCGATGGCGGCGGCTACGGCGGCAGGCATTAGTCGACCCTCCAGCAACCCATGACGCCGGGGTGATCGAGACGCACGAAGGCGAGACCCGCTTCGCCCAGCACGGCAGCCTTGAGGCCGACACACACGCCAAGGTGATCGCCTGCAGCATCGTGAAACAGCACCACGTCGCCGCGATGCGCGAAGGGCGCCGGGCGCATGGCCTGGCCCAACACGATATCGACGGCACCGGCCAGCGTCGGGGCGATCCTGGCAATGGTGCGCAGGGCCTCGCGGCGCGTGTGGTACCCGGCAAAGCGCGGCCAGTAGTCGACGCCGGTCATGGCCTCGATGCAGCGGCAGGTGAAGCGCAGGCAATCGTGCGTGCCGAGTACATACGCCTGCACGCGGGCGGCCTCGATCTCGGCGGCCAGCACGTCCGGCCAATCGATGCGGCGCGCCATCAGCTGCCCCACACCAGCAGGCGATCAACCATCTGCGGCACGAACTCGAAGAACTTGTCGCCGGGGTAGTCGATCTGCTGGTCTTCGTGGTTGTAGCGGCGGACGTTGGGGCGATCCCACGCGGCCAGGCGCGATTCGGCGCTGACGTTGATGGTGGCGGTTTGCCCCAGCTCGATATCCATGGTGTCGAGCCGACCCCAGAACACCAGCGCCGGATCAGGGATCACGACATGCCCTGCGGTGAGCGGCGCCAGCCACATGCGGCAGCGGCGGCCCTGATAGTGCGTGCCCAGCGCCGTGGCGACATTGGCCGCCGGCACGCCGGAGATACGAAAGGCGAGCCCGACCGATTCCAGGCCGGAGCCTTCGCGCACCGGATCGACGCCGCCCAGGCGCCCGACACCGAGCCAGGAATAGCCGTTCCAGTCGAGATTGATGGCGGAGTTGTTGACCCGCAGCATGCCCGAGGAAAAATCCATTTCGACGAACACCAGAAAGCGCACATGGCCGGCGGCCAGGGCGTTTTCGGTATCGGTGGTGAGATCGCGGCTCATGACCAGTTCTCGATCAGGTCGATCGGCACGTTGGTTTTCAGGTAAGGCGCGGTGTCCCACCCGGAATCCGGGCTGGACAGCATGAAGATCGCCAGCGGCCGGGTGGTGGTGATGGCGGCGTTGTCGGCCGGCGAGGACCGCAGCGGCGGCTCGAAGCTGATTGTGGCGTTGCCCGAGCCATCGGCCACCGCATCGGCGGTGACCATCTTCAGCTCGCCATTGACACCGAAGAAATCGCCGGCTTTGAGCGCGGTGATGCCGGCCGTCCAGCCATCGGTATCGAGCGAGGCGCCGGTCTGGCTGGCGCCTTTGACCAACGGCGTGCCGGTGGCGGTGCCGCGTGGCGTGGGCCGCGCGAAGTTATGCAGCAGCAGGCGGTTGGACTGCCCGCGCAACTGCACCAGCATGGCCTGCAGCAGCGCCGAATCATCCTCGACGAGGTTTTCCATGACGAAGGAACAGCGCCAGCGCGCGCCGGGCATTTCAACCGTTTGCATGGCGCCAGAGAGCGGGGAGCTGAAGCTCATGGTGTTGGACACCAGGCCCCAGCGCACCTGGCGCGGGGCGGCGCGCGACAGCGTCGGCCAGGTCAGGATCGTCATGCCCAGGCACCCCGCCGCATGGCGTTATGCACTTCAGCGACGGCGGCATTCTTGGCCTGCACCATGGCCGCCGCAATCGTGCCCTGATCGCTGCGCGAATCGATGTTGATGTTCTGGATGATGGTGACGCCGCCGCTGATGCCGCCCTTGTTGTGATCGACGACGGTTTCATTCGGGTGCAGCACGGCCATGAAGCCGCCCTTGCCATCAAGGCCGCCCGAGCGCGAGCCAGCGCCGGTGTAGCCGCCGCCGTCGAAGGTGAACATGTTCTTGATGCCGGACAGCAGGCCGCTGCCGCCGCCCATGCCTTTGAAGGCGCCGGCCAGGGAATTGCCCAGCGGCTCGGTGATCGTTGAGCGCAGGAAGATTCTGGCCACGTCCTGCCCCAGGCCGCGCAGGACATCGCCGACGCTTTCCCATTTCAGGATGGCATCTTCGGCGGCACTGGCGAAGGTGAAGCCGAGGTCTTTCGCCATACCATCTACATTTTTTATGGCCTCGCCTTGCTTATCCCACGCCGCCGTCATTCGCTCATTGACTTCCCACGATGCCGCAAGCGCTTGGTCAGTGCTCAGAATCCCAAGCTCTTGAAGCCGGCTGATCTCATCCAGCTCCTTGCGATATTTCTGCAACGGGTCGGCCATTTCGACGTATTTCTGACGCTGACGCTCCAGCTCGTCGGTGTGACGCTTGTCATTTTGCAGAGACTGCATGGCAAGCTTCGGGGCGAACAGGCGGGCCTCTTCGTCGTCATCGACTGCGGCAAAGTCCCTCGCCTTCGACTCGCGTAGATTGCGCTCACCGAGCTCAGTCACTTCCTCCAGACGCGTTTTCTTTCTGGAACCAGCACTCTTTTCTTTATCAAGCAGCCCACGAGCGCGCTTCACGGTCTCGGCGTAGTTGGGATCACCCATTCGGTCCCTGGCGTCCCGATAGTCGCCAAAGCGAGACGCGCCAGCCATAGCTTCTTGGCGCTGCATGAACTCCAGGAACTTCTTGCGCCGCGAAGCGACTCCTATGCCGCGCTCAACATCCGATAGGTC
>JBEBBF010000026.1:0-5155 GCA_041158545.1 Pseudomonadota bacterium
GCGAACGGATCACCGAAGAACTGCTGCCCCGCGCCTTCAACCGCCAGCGCCGCACCTATGTCTGGATCGACCCGGTGAACCACTGGCTGGCCATCGACGCCGCCGCCCAGGGCAAGGCCGATGAGGTCATCGAGCAACTGCGGCGGACGCTGGAAGTCTTCCCGCTGAAGCCGCTGGTGACCGAGGTATCGCCGGTTTCGGCGATGACCGGCTGGCAGGCCGGCCCGGAAGCCCCGGCCGGTTTCAGCCTGGACCAGGATCTTGAACTGCGCGCACCTGACGAAGGCAAGGCCACGGTGCGCTATGTCCGGCACGCCCTCGAGGGCAAGGAAATTCAGGATCACATCGCCAACGGCAAGCAGGCAACCCGGCTGGGCATGACCTGGAATGACCGGATTTCCTTCGTGCTGACTGCGCCGTTCCAAATCAAACGCCTGGCTTTCCTCGACATCATGAAGGAGGAAAGCAACTTCATGGCGGAAAGCGAGGAAGAGCGTTTCGCGCAGGATTACACGTTGATGACCGGGGAGCTGGCGCGGATGCTGGCTGACCTGGTTGAGGCGCTGGGGGGGACGCAGTCATGACTTCCGGAAAGGTCCAGCGTACTGCTGCCGCGTTGCGCACTGCGGAGATTGCCAAGATTCATATCCTGGCCACACAGCTCGGCATGGATGAAGAAATGCGCCGGGCCATGTTGGAAAAGGTCACTGGCAAGCGCAGCTCCAAGGATATGACCTGGCAGGAGCGCAAGCGTGTCATCGACCACCTGTTAGCAAGCGGTGCCAAGATCACAACGCCGAAGAAGGCGGCCCGGCGAAGCCCCCGCGCAAAGTCGGATACGCCATCCCGAGCCCTGGCTGCAGGTGATGCAGGTGATGCAGGCGCTGCGCCGTCCCGCGCACTGGATACAAGCCCCATGGCAAGCAAGGTGCGAGCGCTGTGGCTGGCGCTGCATGAACTGGGCGCAGTGCGCGATCCTTCCGAGGCAGCCCTGGGCGCCTACGTGAGGCGGATCATCAAGGTTGACGCGCTGCAGTGGGCGACCAGCGAGCAGCTGGATCTGCTCATTGAAACGCTGAAGAAGTGGGTGATCCGAGTTTGCCGTGACCTGGCGCCGGCGGCACTCAAGGCCGCTCGCCTGGATATGGCTACGCTGGATGAACTCAACGACGCCCACCTGCAGGCGGTTTATCGTCGCCTGGTCAGCGGGGAGCCGGTCAATGCCAACGACGCCCAAGACGTGATCGCCGCCCTCCGCCGCATGGCCACGGCGCACCCCTTGGAGTCGTGATATGGCTCTCCACGTAGACATCGATTACCCAGAAATGCTGGCGCTGATCGCGCGTACGGTCTATGAGGAGCTGGAACTGGAGGTTCCAGATAATGAGCGTCGGGGAGTTGTCGCGTTTCGTGTGGCGGAGAAGGTCCGCATTACCCACGGGGGTGGCGCACCGTACATCCAGAAGGGTGACGCGTATGAGAAGGCGAAGAAGTATCGCGCCATCTATGCAGCCTTCAACGGCTCTAACCTGGCAGCTGTCGCCCGCAAGTTCAACTTGACCGAGATGCGTGTTCGCCAGATTCTGGCTGAAATCGATTTGGAAAAGCGGGTTCTGTCTCGCATCAAACCCGGCGTCGATTTGGTCGAATTGGCGTCCGAGTTTGGAATTTCCATCACACGCGCTCGGCGCATCAAGTCCAATCCGCTATGCGGTGACGAACCTCAAACGCAAGACCTGTTCGTCTGATTTCTGAGTTTCATCCCGCAAAACAAATTTTTGCGGGCCGTCCCGTAAAATCCCCCTTCATCCCGCCCCGTCCCGGAATTATCTCGGTCCCGTCTGGGTATTTATCTCTCTCCCTCTCAACTCGGGCTGAACATCACCAACCTGCTCGACCGGAAATACCTGGTGCCCTCGAATTATTTCGGCGGCGGCCTGGTCCTGCCGGCGGCACCGCGCACGCTGATCGCCACCGCCACCTTCTCCTTCTAACCGCAATCCCTGGCGCCCGCAGCCACGGGCGCCAGCCAGGGAGACCAGCGATGAATCGCAGAACCTTTGCCCAATGGGCCAGCGCCCTGGGACTGGCCCGGCTCCTGGGCGGCAGCAGCCCCGCCCGTGCCCGCGAAGGCGCCGCAACCCCAAGCCCCAGCAAGGAAAGCGCCGAACAACACCATCTGGCAGCAATGCAGCGCCATGCTGCCCTGCTCGAAGGCCGCCACCTGCAGATCGGCCTGCTGGTTTATCCCGGCATGTTCCTGCAGGACCTGGTCGGCCCGCTCACCGTCTTCGAAGCACTGATGCACCGGGACATCCACCTGTTGTGGAAATCCCGCGATCCGGTCGCTGGCGACCCACCGGGCAACCCGGTCCTGATCCCGGTCCAGCCAACCACCCGCTTCGCCGACTGTCCGGAAAAGCTCGACGTGCTGTTTGTGCCCGGCGGCGTGCCCGGCACCTTCACGATGATGGAAGACCCGGAAGTCCTGGCCTTCCTCGCCGACAAGGGCAAAACCGCCGGCTTCGTCACCAGCGTCTGCACCGGCTCGCTGATTCTCGGCGCCGCCGGGCTGCTTGAGGGCTACCGCGCCGCCTCCCACTGGGCCACCCGCGACGTGTTGCCGGAACTGGGCGCCATCCCTGATCCGGGCCGGGTGGTCGTGGATCGCAACCGCATCACCGGCGGCGGCGTCACCGCCGGCATCGATTTCGGCCTGACCCTGGTCGCCCGCCTGCGCTCCCCGGACTACGCCCGCGCAATCCAGCTCTATCTCGAATACGACCCCGCCCCGCCCTATGACTCCGGCACCCCGGACAAGGCACCGCCGCAAGTCCGCGCCTTCCTCGAAGACATGTTCGCCGGCATGGCCGACACCGCCCGCCACCTCGCCCGCAAACGCCGCCACCCCGCCGCCGGCTGACCCCGGCCGTCCGACTGGCGCAAACCCGCGCCAACCACGGCTACCCAGCGACACACCCACCCTGACGCCCGCCCGCCTGAACCATTTCCCCGTTCCGGACTCGACAGCAAGGGGCGGCGTTCGGGTTGCCCTTGCCAATCACTTGCCCAAGGAGCTGGAAATGATGCCTTCTGTTCGTCGCTGGATCGGCCTGGCCGGCCTGTTTGGACTGGGTGTGCTGCCGATTTCGGCGGCAGCAGCCTGTCCGGCGCTGCTTGACCACACGTTTCCCAACCTGCTCGACGGCAAGCCGATGCCGCTGTGCCAGTACGCCGGCAAGGTGGTGCTGGTGGTAAACACCGCCAGCTACTGCGGCTATACCCGGCAATACGACGGGCTGGAAAAGCTTTACGCCGAGTTGAAGGATCGGGGGCTGGTGGTGCTGGGCTTTCCCAGCAACGAGTTCGGCGAGCAGGAGCCGGGTAGCGACCAGCAGATCGCCGATTTCTGCCGGCTGACCTACGGCGTGCAGTTCCCGATGGTCGGCAAGACCGCGGTCAAAGGCCCCGGCGCCAACCCGCTGCACCGCCAGCTGGCGGCGCTGACCGGCAGCGTGCCGAAGTGGAATTTCCACAAATACCTGATCGACCGCAGCGGCCAGCAGGTTCTGGCCTTCCCCAGCGCCGTGACCCCGGAAGACCCGCAACTGCGGGCGAAGATCGACGCTTTCCTGCGCTGAACGCCGGGAACGGTGAACGAAAAACGGCCGGGTTGCCCCGGCCGTTTTTCGTTCGTGCTTTCCTTCGTGCTTTCGTTGCCGGACTGGCCGGCGGCTCGGCGGCCCCAACGGCCAGGCTCCCCATCAGCAGGCCCGACAGCAGGTATTTTCCCTGCATTTTCCGTCCCGAAACAAAACGCGGGACGCTGCCGAAAAAGTTCCCGATCTCCCTGCGACACGTTGTCGCATGCGGCAACGTGTCGCAGGGCGGCGGCCGGAACAGCCCTTAGCATGCGCAACCTTGTAAGGAACTGTAACAATTCGTTCTGCGAGGAAGCCGCCCATGTCTTTGTTCTTTCCCGCTTTTCCCCAGCAAACCCCGCGCGGCGGTGCCGTCCCGGCGCTGGGCAGCTCGCTGCTGATCCACGGCCTGTTGCTGGGCGCCGCGTTGTGGCTTCTTTCCGGCCGGGTCGAACCGTTGCTGGAAATGGCCCGTCCGATTGCCGTTTCGCTGATCGAACAAATCCCGCTGCAACCACAAAAGCCGCTGCCCCCGCCGCCGAAAGCGGCGGCACCGCAAGCCAAGCCGGTGATCATGCCGGTGCTGGCCGCGGCCAGCACCGCCCCCACCGCCTCGGAAATGGTCGTGGCCCCGGCGCCACCGGTACCGCTGCCGCCCATCGTCGCCTCGCCGGTGGCGGCCCCGGTCGCCGAAGCACTGCATGAAGCCCGTTTCGACGCCGATTATCTGGCCAACCCCAAGCCGCCCTACCCCAACGCCTCGCGCAAGCTCAATGAAACCGGCACCGCCTACCTGCGGGTTCAGGTCGGTGCCGACGGTTCGGCGCTGAAGGTGGAGCTGAAAACCAGCAGCGGCTATCCCCGCCTCGACCAGTCCGCCCTGGACACCGTGGCCCAGTGGCGCTTCGTGCCCGCCCGGCGTGGCAGCACGCCGGTGCAGTCCTGGGTGGTCGTTCCCATCGTTTTTTCGCTGAATTGATCATCAAGGAGTGTTTTCATGGGTATTTCTCATTTCTGGGCGCAAGCCGATGCGGTTGCCGTCAGTGTCGCGATCCTGCTGGCGCTGTTGTCGCTGCTGAGCTGGAGCATCATCGGCCAGCGTTTCTTCCGCCAGTTGCAGACCAACCGCAGCCTGGAACACGCACTGGAGGCCTTCTGGGCCGCGCCCAACCTGGAAGCAGCCGTGGTGGCGATCAATGCCAGCGACCGCTCCGGCATCTTCTCCGGCATGGCCCGCACCGCGGCCCAGGTGGTCCAGGCGCAAAGCCGGAATTCCGGCATCGGCGCCGGGGTTTCCCATAGCGAGATCCTGACCCGCGCCCTGCGCAACAACATGGTGCAGGCCCAGGCCGGCCTGGAATCCGGGCTGACCTTCCTCGCCTCGGTCGGCTCGACCGCCCCGTTCATCGGCCTGTTCGGCACGGTCTGGGGGATTTACCACGCGCTGGTCGGGCTGGCCGGGGCCACCCAGGTGGTGCTGGACAAGGTCGCCGGCCCGGTGGGCGAGGCGCTGA
>JBEBBF010000027.1:0-2655 GCA_041158545.1 Pseudomonadota bacterium
GTCGATGCTGGATGGACTCCGGCGGGATTTGCGGCCGAAGGTGATACAGCCGGCGCTGAACAAGGTGGCGGCGAAGGTCAAGGCGGAACTGGCGCGGGCGATCCCCGAGGAATACAACGTAAAAGCCGGCGAGGTTCGCAGTGCTGTCGATATTCGCACAGCACGCAGCGGCAACCTTGAGGCGGTGATCTCGATCTTCGGCTCGGGCAGCAAGCGCGGGCGGTCGATGAACATGATCCGCTTCCTGGCGGCCTTCCAGGCGGCGGGGCAGGCGATCAAGTTGCGCGGCGCCAAGGGCAAAAAGTCGGAACTGGCGGCGCTGCAGAAGCAGCTCGGCTTCCTGATCAAAAAAGGCGGCGGGCTGAAGAAAATCGAAGGCGCATTCGTCGGCAACAAGGGCCGGACCATTTTCATGCGCGAGGGCAAGGGCCGTCTGCCGATCAAGCCGGTGCAGGTGATCGGCTTTGCGCAGATGTTCAAGTCGCGCAAGATCGAGCGCCGCATTCTGGACAAGATCGCCGCCGATCTGCCGGTAGAAATTGACCGGGCGCTGCAGATGGTGCTGGCCAGGAGCGCGGCATGACCTGGCAAAACTACGACGACGTGCTGGCGCAGCTGCAGGGGGCGGGGTTTGAGCTGCGCGCTGGCGATGTGGAGCCTTGCAAGTGGCGCCGGCGGAAGGTGCGCGAGGTCGGGCAGAAAGGTTGGTTCACGCTTTACGAAATGCCGCTCGATGATGGCGGTAAGGCGCTGTCGGGGTCTTATGGATGGTGGCTGGGGTCCGAGCCGCTGGTGTTCAAGATCGAGATCAACCTGGACGGCAAGCGAGCCAAGCTCAACGCCGACCAGCGGGCGGCGCAGAAGGCCAAGTGGGCTGCCGACAAGCGTGAAGAAGAAGCGCGGATTGCGCGCCGGCAGGAGCGGGCCTCGCAGCAGGCGTCGCACTGGTGGCGCCAGCTGCAGGACGCAGGCCAGTCGGGTTACATGGCCAAAAAAGGATTTGACGCGGCCGAGCTGTTCGGGGCGCGGGTCAGCAAGGCGGGCAACCTGGTGGTGCCGGTACAGGATGGCACCGGGAAAATCTACGGGCTGCAGGTGATCTCGGCGACCAAAAACCGCCACGGCCGCGACAAGGATTTCACGCCGCCGGGGCTGGCCAAGAAGGCGCATTTTTTCCAGCTGGGTCTGGTGCAGCGCGGTGGTGTGGTGCTGCTGTGCGAGGGCTTTGCCACCGGCGCCAGCTTGCGCAAGGCGACCGGGCTGCCGGTGGTGGTGGCGTTTGATGCCGGAAACCTCACGCCGGTGGCCATCGAGATCCACAAAACGCACCGCAAGGACGTGCGCATCCTGATCTGCGCCGACGATGACTACCTGACCGACGCCAAAACCGGCAAGAATCCCGGCCGCGACGCAGCGTCGACGGCGGCGCTGGCGGTCGATGGCGCGGTGGTGTGGCCGGTTTTCACCGGCGAGCGGCCGATGGACCGCAAAGGCCCGACCGATTTCAACGATTTGCACGTGCATCCCGACGGCGGGCTGCAGGCCGTGCGCGCCCAGGTGGAAGCGGCCCTCGCTACGGCGGGCTGGAAGGCGCCACAACGCGCGCATTCGCCAATCGGGGCGGCGCCCTCATCACAGGGGGGCGGGGAAAGCGCGGGTATGCGTAAGCGCGCCGAGGCTGTCATGCCGCTGGACGACATCGTGGCGCGGTTTGTTCCGCTGGACGATGGCACCGGCAAATACGTGTTTGACCTCTGGACCAACAAGGTCGCCAACCGCGACCAGATGATCATGCTGCTACCTGCGGGCGTGCGGGGTGATGACATCAAGCGGCATCCGTTGTGGGTGGAGCGGGGCGCGTACTTTCTGGATGAGGTCGGCTTCGATCCGTCGAGCAAGGATCGCGGCGTGAAGCTCAACACCTGGAAAGGCTGGCCGATGCAGGCCGCCGAGGGGTCGTGCAACCGGCTGCTGAGTCTGCTGCATTATCTGTGCGGCAGCGATCATGCGGAATTTGACGAAACCGGCCGCATGATTCGCGCCGGCGGCGACGATGTTTTCCACTGGGTGCTGCGCTGGATGGCGTACCCGCTGCAGCATCCCGGCGCCAAGATGGCCAGCGCCATCATCATGCACGGCCCGCAGGGCACCGGCAAAAGCACGGTGTGGCAGTGCCTGGCGAAGATTTACGGCGATTACGCCACGGTGCTGAACCAGCGTGGGCTGGAGGATCGGTTCAATTCGGATTGGGTGGATAGCAAGCTGTTCATCCTGGCAGAGGAAGTCGTCACCCGCGCCGAAATGTGGCACATCAAAAATGAATTGAAGGAATTGATTACCGGCGAATGGATACGGGTCAATCCGAAAAACATCGCCGCTTACCGCCAGCGCAATCAGGTCAATGGCGTGTTTCTGTCGAATGAAAACCAGCCGTTGCCGCTGGACAACGATGACCGCCGGCATTGCGTGATCTATACCCCGCCGCCATTGACCGAAGCGGAATACGACGAGGTTTTTCTGGAGATCGAGCAGGGCGGGGTGGCGGCGCTGTACCACTACCTGCTTAACCTCGACCTGGGCGATTTCCACCCGAAAAAGCGCCCGCCGATGACCGAGGCCAAGGCTGCGCTGATTGCCTTGTCCAGCCCGAGCGAG
>JBEBBF010000028.1:0-15662 GCA_041158545.1 Pseudomonadota bacterium
GGGCGTGGCGGGCAACTGATCATCAACGCCTGCCGTGACCACGGACTGCCGGCACCCAAATGGGTGGATCGCCCGACGGGGGTGACCTTGACGATTTTCGGGCGTGGCAGCGAAGCCGAAACCTTCACGGCCAATTCCCGCCAGCGCGAACTCCTGGCCCTGTTGCAGTCCGGTGACCAGATTCGACCGGGCGAATACCACCAGCGGTTCGCAGCAGAGGTCACGGACAGACAGGCGCGCCGCGACCTGGTGGAACTGGAAGAAGCAGGCTTGTTGCAACGCATCGGCAAGGGGGCCGCAACATTTTATCAGCGCACGGATCGGACATAAGCGGACTTGAACCGGACACGATCCGGACATTACCCTCGCCTCACCCCATGCACCGAGATGCAAGCCAAGTCATTGGCACAAAAAGAGAAACGCTCGAATTCGACTCGATACGCTTTCGCAGGAAAGCAGCTAAACCGGACACATCCGGACATTGAAACCGTCTGTCCCCAGCAAGGGGATGCACCTGGACAGAGCCGCCGCCTACCCCGGCAACGGCCCGTTCTCGGGGCGCTTTTTCAGCCTGACGGTGAACCAGAAGGTGCTGCCGCTGCCGAGTTGGCTGCTGCAGCCGGCGTCGCCGCCGAGGAGTTGGGCGATCTTGCGGGTGAGGGCGAGGCCCAAGCCGGTGCCGCCGTACTGGCGGGTGGCGGAGTTGTCGCCTTGCTCGAACACCTGGAACAACCTGGGCAGATCGTCGGCCGGAATGCCGATTCCACTGTCTTCGACGAAGAAGCGCAGCAGCGCGTGTTCGGCGCCCTCTTCTTCCAGCGTCACCCCGATCCGGATCTGGCCGGCGGCGGTGAAGCGGACGGCGTTTTCCAGGTAATGCTGCAGCCCCTTGTGCAGCAAATCGCTGTCGCCGACCAGGCCGGCGGGCAGCGGGCTGAGGCAGGTTTCGATTTGCAGCCCCTTGGCGGCAATGGCGGCGTGTTGCTGGGCGACGACTTCATCCAGCAGCTCTTCGATGAACAAGGGGCGCTCCAGCAGCGGCCGCTTGTCGGCGTCGAGCCGGGTCAGGTCGAGGATGGCGTCGACCAGATTGGTCATCCGGCCGACCGCGCCGTCGAGCTTGTCCAGCCTTTGTTGCTGGCTCTGGCTGAGGGGTTCGCGCCGGATCAGCAGCGCCAGGCCGCTGATCTGGTGCAGCGGGGTCCGCATTTCGTGGGACATGTTGGACAGGAAGGCGCTCTTGGCGATGTTGGCGGCTTCGGCCGCTTCCTTGGCCTGCGTCAGTTCCCGGGTCCGCTCCTCGACCCGCTGTTGCAGGATTTCCCGGTGCTGCCGGAGTTCGCTGATGTCGTAGAGCGTGATGATCGCCTCGCCGATTTCCGCGTGGGCGAGCGGCGCGTGGTCGGCGAGCACGGTCTTTTCGCGGCCATCCCGGCAACGCAGGGTGATTTCCAGCGGTTCGAAAGGCGCGCCGCTGCGGCTGGCCGCGTTGATCCGCGCCTGCCACTGCGGCAGCAGATGCTCCCGTCGCGCCGGGTCCGGGCAGGCCAGCCGCCACCAGCCGGGGAGCGTGCCCAGCTCTGCCGCGGTGCAGCCAAAGGTCCGGTCGAAGGCGCGATTGCTGAAACGGAGCTGCCCGGCGGCGTCATGAATCAGCATCGGCACCGGCGAAGCCTCGATGGTCGCCCGCAGGCTGGCGCTGAGCTGGTGCAATTCCTGGTCCTTGATCAGGACTTCCCGGAATAACAATTCGGCGGGATTCTGCACGCCGGTGACGACGATGGCGATGAAGGCCAGTACCACGGAAACAAAGCGGAAATAATGCCCCAGCTCATTGACGAAATCATAAAACGAGACGTAATGAACAAAGCAAATTTCCGTGGCAATCGCAAACACGATCGACCAGCACAGTAATTGAAACACCGGCGCCGCGAATTCGCTGCGGATTCGCCGCAGGAAAACCAGGCTCAATAACAGCAGCGCAATAATCACATATTCACTATTGACTTTAAATTCGGTCAGCCCGATGCCATCGATGAAGGTAGCCGGAGCAAAGCCGAAACCAATCCCGGCAACCCCGGCCGCCGCCAGCACGGCAAAGCCGAAAGCCATGGGGAAAAAGCTCACCTGGCGCCGTATCAGCAGCGGCGCCAGCACCAGGGCCAGCGCCTCGATGAAGCGCGCCGTCAGCCAGAATTGGGTCGGATAGTTGGTTGTCGCCTCGGGAATGACGCTCATGCCCTTGAAAGACAGGGTATGCAGCACATCAACCAGGCCTATGCTGCCGTAGGCGGCGCCGACGATCAGCAGATAGTTGTTCTTCAGGTGCTTGAGGCTGACCCAGGTCAGCGTGAATATCGCGAAACTGACGGTAATCGCGATCAATTCGGCAATGGTGTGAAACAGCAGGTAATGGATGCTTTTCGCAAAAACCAGCAGCACCCCCGTTGCCAGCAGGAATCCCGCCACCTTCAGCGCCCCATTCCGTTCGAATCCCGCCGCCCCCATGATATTCCTTTCACGCCTTTCCGCCCCCGCAGCCACTGGCGGAACCGGAGCGCATTATCCTGCTTCCCGAAGGAATGAAATAACATCCAGATCAAATTCGGGGAACCCCATCGAAACAGGGATTCGGTCATAAAAAACCACCCCGCATGAATAATCCGGGCACCTCAGGACAATAAGCCCGCCAAACATGCACAAAAATCCAGCGGCGAGCAGCCTACGCCCGCCGGCAAGGGCTGCGTAATCCCTGAGTTCGGGTTCGACTGCACATTTTGGAATTGGATCAACGGCCCGTGCCGCGGACCGCTCCGGCCCTACTCGCCGAAGCGCAATTGCCCCTGCAGTTCCGGGGCGAGGTAGTGGAGTTTGCGGCTGAGGTTGAGCAGGGCGTCGTGGCGCCCCTGGGCTTCGGCGGCGCGGAGTTCGAGCAGCAGGCGCAGGGCTTTCTCGCCGTCATGCAGCGGGCCGGTGGGGGTCGGGCGTAGCGCCGGGGCGAGGTCGGCGTCCTGGGCCAGGCACCAGGCGGGAAACCAGACCAGAGGGTTTTCGCCGGAATCTGCGTCCGCCCCGCGGTTTTCCAGCGTGAAATCCCGCTGAAACCTTTGCAGCAGCCGGCTGAGTTCGGGATCGGCGAGGCGAGCAAGCAAGGGCGGCAAGGCTTCCGGCGCCCGCCAGGCGAGTTCCGCCAGCGCCGGCCAGGCCTCCGGCGTGCCGTGGAGTTGCCATTGGGCTTCGGCCATCCAGCTGAGCGGCGTCGCCTGACGGCGCCAGTTTGGGATGCGCTGCACCGCGTTGATGGCGGCCGCCCACTGTCCGGCCTGCAACCAGCAGGGGGCCGGGTGGAGTTCGGCCTGGGCGGGCGTCCAGGGCCAGGGAAGCAGCGTCACCGCCAGTTCTTCCCAGCGGTATTGCAGCCACTGCCGGGCGCGATGGGGGGGCAGCAGCCGGGCGGCGGCGAGGGGCAGGTCGTGCTGCAGCAGGCTGATCCAGGCGGTGAGCTGGCCGGCGTCCCAGCCGCTTTGCGGCGGTGCGGCCTGCGCCGCCAGCAGTTGCTGCAAGGCCGGCAACAGGGGATCGTCAGGATTGGCTTCGCCCAGCACCCGCGCCATCCCCTGCACGGCCGCCAGCTGGCCCGGCTGCACCAGCGCCGCCGCCAGCGACGCCAGCAGACGTGGCCGGTCGCCGTGGATGAACAGATCGAGTTGTACGCTCACCGCCTACCCCGCTTCAGGAAGCGGCGGATTTTCCCATACTTCCCGCGACGCCCGCCGGCCCGGCTCAGGCGCGGGCCTGGCCTTTGACTTCGTCAAACACCTTCATCTGCCGCGGCCGGAACCAGACCTGCTGGCCGACGGCGAGCTGCAGCGCCTGGTGGCGTTCGCGGGAGAGTTCGACTTCGACCAGTTCCTGCTGATGCAGCAGCTCGACCCGCACCACCGGGCCGATGGGATGGACGTGGCTGACGCTGGCCTGCAGCGCATCGGCGCTGGCGGCGGACAGGATCTCGATGTCGTGCGGACGGACGAAGGCCAGGCTGTCGTGATTGCTGCTGTCGCTGCGCTCGACTTCCGCCCAGTTGCCGTGCAGCCGGTTGTGGAAGACGTTCACGTTGCCGAGGAACTGATAGACGAAGGGTGTCGCCGGGTTGCTGTAGACCTCGTCCGGCGTGCCGATCTGCTCGATCCGGCCGTGGTTCATCACCACCACCCGGTCGGCGACTTCCAGCGCTTCTTCCTGGTCGTGGGTCACGAAGACCGAGGAGATATGCATCTCGTCGTGCAGCCGGCGCAGCCAGCGGCGCAATTCCTTGCGCACCTTGGTGTCGAGGGCGCCGAAGGGCTCGTCGAGCAGCAGCACCTTGGGCTCGACCGCCAGCGCCCGCGCCAGCGCGATCCGTTGCCGCTGGCCGCCGGAGAGTTGCGAGGGGTAGCGGTCGGCCAGCCAGTCGAGCTGCACCAGACTCAGCAATGCCATGACCCGGCGCTTGATCTCCGCCTCGGCGGGCCGCTCCTTGTGCGGCTTGACCCGCAGGCCGAAGGCGACGTTCTCGAACACCGTCATGTGGCGGAACAGCGCGTAATGCTGGAACACGAAGCCGACCTGGCGCTCGCGGGCGTGCAGGTGGCTGGCTTCGGCGCCGGAGAACAGGATGTCCCCGGCGTCGGCAGTTTCCATGCCAGCGATGATCCGCAGCAGCGTGGTCTTGCCGCAGCCGGAGGGGCCGAGCAGTGCGACCAGTTCGCCGGTGGGGATGTCCAGATTGATGTTGTCCAGCGCGACGAAGCTGCCAAAGCGCTTGGCGACGTTACGAATCTCGATGCTCATGATGCGGTCTTCTCGGGGGGCAGGGTGGCGGTGAGCATTTCGGTCTCCCGGCGCATCCGCCACTCGACCACGGTCTTGGCCACCAGGGTCACCAGCGCCAGCAGTGCCAGCACCGACGCGGCGGCAAAGGCGCCGATCTGGTTGTACTCGTTGTAAAGGATTTCCACATGCAGCGGCAGCGTGTTGGTCTCGCCGCGGATATGGCCGGAAACGACGCTGACGGCGCCGAATTCGCCCATGGCGCGGGCATTGGCGAGGATCACGCCGTAGAGCAGGCCCCACTTGATGTTGGGCAGCGTGACCCGCCAGAACATCTGCCAGCCGGAAGCGCCCAGGGACACCGCCGCCTCTTCCTCGTCCTTGCCCTGGGTCTGCATCAGCGGAATCAGCTCGCGGGCGACGAAGGGGAAGGTGATGAACAAGGTCGCGATGATCATCCCCGGCACCGCGAAGATCACCCTCAGGTCATGCGCCTGCAGCCACGGTCCGAAGGTGCCATTGCTGCCGAACAGCAGGATGAAGATCAGGCCGGCGACCACCGGGCTGACCGCAAAGGGCAGGTCGATCAGCGTGATCAGCAGGCTCTTGCCGCGGAAGTCGAACTTGGCAATCGCCCAGGCGGCGGCGACGCCGAACAGGATGTTGAACGGCAGCACCGCGACGGCAATGGCGATGGTCAGCAGGATCGCGCTGCGGGTTTCCGGCTCCAGCAAGGCTTCCCGATACGCGGGCCAGCCCTGGGCAAAGGCTTCGGTGAACACCGCCAGCAGCGGCAGACCGAGGAAGAAGAACAGGAAACCAAGGCCCAGGCTCAACAGCAGCAGGCGGACCCAGCGGGGTTCCTGGGTGGCGGCACGGGAGGTCATGGCCGGGGCAACTCCTGGATTTCGCCGCGGTGGCGGTTGGCCGCCCACCATTGCAGCGCGTTGATCGCCAGCAGCAGCACGAAGGAAATCGCCAGCATCACCACCGCCAGCGCGGTGGCGCCGAGCACATCGTATTGCTCCAGCTTGGAAATGATCAGCAGCGGGGTGATTTCCGAAATCAGCGGCATGTTGCCGGCGATGAAGATCACCGAACCGTATTCACCGACGGCGCGGGAAAAGGCCAGCGTCGCTCCGGTCAGCAGCGCCGGGCCGATGGCCGGAAAGATCACCCGGCTGAAGGTCTGCCAGCGGGAGGCGCCGAGGGAGGCGGCGGCTTCTTCCACCTCCGGCTCGATGTCCTCGATCACCGGCTGCAGCGTCCGCACCACGAAGGGCAGGCCGATGAAGGTCAGCGCGACGACGATGCCCCAGGGGGTGTAGGCGACCTTGATGCCAAAGGGCTCCAGCCAGCGGCCGACCCAGCCGTTGCCGGCGTAGAGCGTCGCCAGCGTGATGCCGGCCACGGCCGTCGGCAGCGCAAACGGCAGGTCGACCAGCGCATCGATCAGGCGTTTGCCGGGAAAGCTGTAGCGGACCAGGATCCAGGCGACGATCAGTCCGAACACGGCATTGATCAGCGCCGCGATGGCCGAGGCGCCGAAGGTGACGCGAAAGGCGGCCAGCGCCCGGTCGCCGGTGGCGATGTCGATGATCTGACCCAGCCCCAGGCTGCTGGTCTTCAGCACCATGCCGCCCAGGGGCAGCAGGATCAGGATCGACAGATAAACCAGGGTGTAACCGAGCGACAGGCCGAAGCCCGGCAACACCCGTTGATTCGCAGCTTTGGCCATTACTTGATCTGATAAATCTGGTCGAAGGTGCCGCCATCCTTGAAGTGGGTGGCGAAGGCCTTGCTCCAGCCGCCATGGACTTCATCGACGGTGAAGGTCTTGATCGGCGGGAAGAACTGGGCGTACTTCTTCAGGATCTCCGTGTCCCGCGGCCGCAGGTAGTTCTGCGCGGCGTTTTCCTGGCCTTCCTTGGACCACAGGTAGTCGAGGTAAGCCTGGGCCTGGCGGGCGGTGCCCTTCTTCGCGGTGACCGGCTCGACGACGGCAACCGGGAATTCGGTCTGGATCGACAGGGTCGGATAGACCACTTCAAATTCGCCGCGGCCGAATTCCTTGGCGATCAGCTCGGCTTCCGACTCGAAGGTGGCCAGCGCGTCGCCGATCTTGCGCTGCATGAAGGTCGTCGTCGCGTCGCGGCCGCCGGCAGCGAACAGCGGTGCGTTCTTCAGAATCCTGCCGACGAATTCCTGGGCGCTCCGGTCGTTGCCGCCGGGCTGCTTCAGCGCGTAGCCCCAGGCGGCGAGGTAGGAATAACGGCCATTGCCGGTGTTCTTCGGGTGCGGCAGGATCACCTGCACGCCGGGCCGGGCCAGATCGCTCCAGTCCTTGATCCCCTGCGGGTTCCCCTTGCGGACGATCAGCACCATCGTCGAGGTGTAGGGCGAGGCGTTGTTGGGGAACTTGCGGGCGTAATCCTTGGCCACCATGCCCTTGTCCGCCAGGAAATCAACGTCGGTCGCCGAATTCATCGTCACCACATCCGCTTCCAGACCATCGGCCACCGCCCGGACCTGCTTGCTCGAACCGCCGTGCGACTGCTTCAGTTCGAGGTTTTCACCGGTCTTCGCCTTCCAGTACTTCTGGAACATCGGGTTGTAGTCCTTGTAGACATCCCGGGCCACGTCGTAGGAGACGTTCAGCAGGCTGACATCGGCGCGGGCCAGCGGCGCAGCGCAGGTCGCGAACAGGGCCAGCAGGCCGGTCAGCAGCGGGGCGGCAATTTTCTTCATGGCAATTCCTGGGCAAAGGGCAATGGCCGCGACTTTACCGACAGCTTATATAACAACAAAGACAATATTAGAATTTGATAATTCGATTTTTGAATAAGCACTCCCCAACGCCCCGGTCGTCGCCCCGACTCTGCCCGGCCCCGGCAACTGGCCGGCGTCAGGCGGACAGGCTATGATTCGGCCTCTTTGCGACCTGCCCGAGTGCCCCATGACTTCCCCGCGCCTGCTCCTTGCCCTCCTCGCCTGCAGCCTGCTTGCCGCCTGCGCCACTGCCCCCGAGGAAAGAAAGCTGAACCGGGTTGTCGCACTGGACTTCGGCCCGCACCGCGCCCACCCCGATCTGGTCAGCGGCACCCGCCAGCCGGTGGCCGCGCCGGTGGAAGAAGCCAGCCCGGCCGTCGTCGCGGTCGCCGCGGCCGACACGGCCGCCGCACCGGTCGGCAAGATGGACGCCCTGGGCGTGCGCACCCAGCGCAGCGTCTACTTCGACGTCGATAGCGCCGAGCTCAAATCTGACTTCCTGCCGTTGCTGCAGGCCCACGCCGAATACCTCGCCGGCCACCCCAAGGCCCGGCTGCGGATCGAGGGGAATGCCGACGAGCGGGGTTCCGCGGACTACAACCAGAAGCTGGGGATGAAGCGGGCCGTCGCCGTCAGCCAGGGCCTGCTGGCCCAGGGTGGCGTCAAGACCGGCCAGATCAAGTCGATCAGCCTGGGCGAAACCAAGCCGAAGCTGGCCGGGCATGACGAAGGCTCCTGGTCGGAAAACCGCCGCGCCGACATCATCTACGAGCGGGAAGAGTAAGCCACTGCGCTGGGCGACAACGACAAAGCGGGCCACGGCCCGCTTTGTTCATTTCCACGCCTGAATGCCGCGCTGCTCGGGGCCGCTCAGGGCCAGCTTTTGCGCTGCGGCAGGTCTTCGCCTTCGGGCAGCAGCTCGAAGTGGCCGTTGCGGACTTCGGTGAAGAACACCCGCCGCGGCGTATCGCCGTTGCGGTCGAAGCTGATCTGCTGCTGCAGGCCGGGGAAGCGGCCGATCCGCAGCAGCGCCGCCTTGGTGCTTTCCTCCGGCTGCTGCGCCTTCAGCGCCGAAAACAGCACGGTCGCGGCATCGTAGGCGGCGACGGCGCTGTAGCCGGGCTGGCGCTGGAAACGCTTGAAATAGGCATCGCGGAAAGCCTGATAGGTCGGCGACGAGTCTTCCCGGTTGTAGGACTGCGCCACCAGCAGGCCGTCGATGACCTTGCCGCCCAGTTCCAGCAGTTGCTCGCTCGCGGCCCATTCCGACGCGGCAATCGGCAGCTCCGGCGCCTGCCGCCGCGCCTGCTGCGCCAGCCGGGCGACGTCGATGGCGCTGGCGATGAAGAACAGGCCGTCCGGCCGGGCTTGCCGCAAGCCTTGCACCACCTGGGCGAAATCCGTATCCGGCCCGGAGGTGTAGGCCACTTCGCCGCTCAGCGCCCCGCCCTGGTTGCTGAAGGCCCGGCGGAATTCCTGCAGCCAGGATTCGGAGAAGGAACGGTTGCGCAGGTCATACGCCACCGCCAGCCGGCGCAGCCCGCGGCGGTAAAGCAGCGCCGCGTAATCCTCGGCGTTGTCGCGGGTGGTGCGGTTGATCCGGACCAGGTTGTCGTCCTGACCGTGAAACGCCATCGCGGTGACGGTCGGGCTGATCACCAGCACCTGCCGCTCCGCCAGCACCGGCACGATGGCCGCGGCCATGCCGCTGGTAAACGGCCCGATCACCGCGGCCACACCGGCTTCCGCCAACTCCCTGGCTCCCCGCTCGGCCACCGCCGCATCCTGGGCGTCGTCGCGGACCACCAGCTCGACCTGGCGCCCGCCGATGCCGCCGTTGCGGTTCAATTGCTCCAGCGCCAGCACCACGCCGTTGCGGCCGGCCTCGCCGATGTCGGTGCTGCGGCTGCTCAGACCGCCGATGAAGCCCACTTTCAAAGGCTGCTGCGGCCCGCAGCCGCAAAGGGCCAGCCCAAGTACAAGCACGGCACAGGCGCTGGGAAACCAGACTTTGGGAAACATTTCGCAGCCTCCGGCGCAAGGGGTAAGATTTCCGGGATGCTGTCGCCAACCTGACACGGCGACAATCAGGGCAGTGTGCCGCGCCCGCCTCCGCCGGGCAAGCCAGAGCCACGCCGACCACCTCGACCCCGACATGCCATATCGCTCAAGCCATTCCACGGAAGCCTTACCTTCACGACCGGGCAACCGCCTGGTTCGCCGCTGGCGCGCCTCGCTGCACCTCCGGCTGCTCACGCTGGCCTTGCTGCCGACGCTGCTGCTGTTTCCGCTGATCCTCGGCACCGTCACCCTGGTCGGCGGCCGCAATTACGACCAGTTGCTGGAATCCACCGCCCAGAGCCGGCTGGTCGGCAGCCGCAACTATCTGGATCAGACCCGGATCAGCCTCAGCGAACACCTGAACCACCTGGTGCTGTCGGAGCGGCTGGCCAACCTGCTGGCCCAGCACCATGGCGACAAGACCCTGCACGAAGTGCTGGCCGCCCGGGCCAGCGCCGCCAGTCTCGATTACCTGATCATCGCCAACCAGGACGGGCGGATCATCGCCAGCAGCCTGCAATACCCGGTACAGCAGACGCTGCCCGACAGCTTCGTGCTGCGCCAGGCCCGGACCGGCGTGCCGGCCGCAGCCTTCGAACGCTTCACCGCCGCGTCACTGGACAAGCTCTCCCCGGCCCTGCGGCTGCGGGCGCGGATCGAACAGGACGCCAGCGGCACCGCCCCGGCCCTGGTCAGCGACGGCCTGCTGCTCAACGCCGCCGCGCATTTCCCGCTCAGCGAGGCCTATCCGGAAGCCATCCTGCTGGGCGGCATCCTGCTCAACCGGAACTTCACGCTGATCGACCACATCCGCGACATCGTCTTCCCGCTCGGCGGCCTGCCCGGCGACACCGAAGGCAACGCAACGCTGTTCCTCGACGACATCCGGATCGCCACGACGGTCCTGGTCGATGGCCAGCGGGCGATAGGCACCCGCTCTATGCCGGAAGTCCGCCAGCACGTCCTGGAACAGGGCAAGACCTGGCTGAACCCGGCCGAAGTCGTCGGCAAACCCCACTTCACCGCCTATGAACCCCTGATCGACGGCGAGGGCCGGCGGATCGGCATGCTCTACGCCGGCTTCCCCGACACCTTTTTCCGCCGGGAAAAATGGCTGCTGCTCGGCAGCATCGCCGGGCTGCTGGCGCTGAGCCTGGTCGGCCTCAGCCTGCTCGCGGTCCACGGCGCCCGGCATCTGCGCCGCCGGCTGGCGCGGGTCAGCGACACCATGGCCAAGGTCCGCGCCGGCCAGCACGCCAGCCGGGTCGTCGCCGACCGCTGGCCGGACGAGATCGGCCAGCTCGGCCAGCACTTCAACACGCTGATCGACACGCTGCAGACCCAGGAAGCCGCGCAATTGCAGGCCCAGGAAGAAATTGCCGACGAAGCCTCGCGGCGGCGGGCGCTGTTCGAGCACGACCGGGACGGCGTCGTCGTACTCAACCAGGACGGCAGCGTCTTCGAAGCCAACCCGCAATTCGCCCGGATGCTGGGCTACACCCCGGCGGAAGCGGCGCAACTCCACCTGCGCGACTGGGATCTGGGCCAGGGCAGCACCGAACTGCAACGCCGGCTGGCAGCCCCCGCCGCCGAAGGCGACCGCTTCCAGACCGAGCACCGCCGCCGCGACGGCAGCACCTACGCCGCCGAAGTCAGCCTCAGCCGGGTCAGCTGGGGCGGCCGGACCTACCTGCTCTGCGTGCAGCGGGACATCAGCGAGCCGCTGCGGCTGCAGGCCGAACTGGCCCGCCACCGCGACCATCTGGAAACCCTGGTCAGCGAACGCACCGCGGCGCTCGCCGCGGCCCGCGACGAAGCGGAAAGCGCCAACCGCGCCAAGAGCGCCTTCCTGGCCAACATGAGCCACGAAATTCGCACGCCGATGAACGCCATCCTCGGCCTGACCCACATGCTGCGCCGGGAAGTGGCGCAGCCGCAGGCGCTGGAGCGGGTCGGCAAGATTCAGGACGCGGCAAAGCACCTGCTGTCCATCCTCAACGACATCCTCGACCTCTCGAAGATCGAAGCCGACCGGCTGGAGCTGGAATGCCGGGATTTCGACCTGGAACAGCTGCTGCGCCAGTGCGAAAACCTCAACCAGTCCCGCGCCGACGCCAAGGGCCTGCGGCTCTGCCACGACCTGCCCGCCGACCTGCCCCGCCGCTTCCACGGCGACCCGCTCCGCCTGGGCCAGGTGCTGGCCAACCTGCAGAGCAACGCGCTGAAGTTCTCCGGGCACGGGGAAATCCGCTGCAGCATCCGTCTCGAACAGCAGCTGGGCGCCGATTACCTGCTGCGGCTGACGGTCAGCGACCAGGGCATCGGCCTCAGCCCGGAACAACAGCAGAGGCTGTTCCGCCCCTTCGAGCAGGCGGACAACTCCACCACCCGCAAATACGGCGGCACCGGCCTCGGGCTGGCGATCAGCAAGCGGCTGGTCACGCTGATGGGCGGCGACATCGGCGTCGAAAGCGAACTCGGCCAGGGCAGCCGCTTCTGGTTCACGGTCCGGCTTGGCCCGGCCGTCAGCGAAGGCGACAGTCCCGCAGCGGAAACCGAAGGACCGGAACAGGACGAAAAGCTGGCCGCGGAAGTCCGCCGCCGCTACGCCGGCCGCCGCATCCTGCTGGTGGAAGACCAGCCGCTGAACCAGGAAATCGCGCTGGAACTGCTGCATTTCGTGCAGCTGGATGTGAACGTCGCCAGCGACGGCGCCCAGGCGCTGAACCTCGCCGCCGGCAAACGCTTCGACCTGGTGCTGATGGACCTCAACATGCCGGTGATGGACGGGCTGACCGCCAGCCGCCACCTGCGGCAACTGCCGCTGTACCAGGATGTGCCCATCCTGGCGATGACCGCCAATGCCTTCGACGAAGATCGGGATGCCTGCCTCGAAGCGGGAATGAACGCCCACATCGCCAAGCCCTTCACCCCCGGCATCCTCTACGCCGCCTTGCTGCACTGGCTGGCCAGCGACGGCGAAGACCACCCGGTCAGCCGCTGACGGCGCAGCCGCCGCGCAGCTTCTGCGCTCAGTTCAGCTTGAAGCGGCCGATCTGGTTGCGCAGATCGTAGGCAATCCGTTCCAGCTGATGCGCCGCGTCGGCGGTGCTGCGCACGCTGGCGCTGCTTTCCTCGACCCGTTGCGCGACCTGTTCGACCCGCTGCGCCATCGCGGTGTTGGCGGCGCTCTGCTCCCGGGTCGCGTCGGCCACTTCGGCCACCCGCGCCAGCGTCCGCTCTGCACCACTTTCGATTTCACCGAGGAAGGCCGAGGCGCCACGGGCCAGCTCCACGCCCTGCTGCATCTGCGGCAGCGCCGACTGCATCGACTGCGCCGCGGCCAGGGTGTCGCTCTGGATGCCGGCAATCATCTGTTCGATTTCGGCGGTCGCCCGCGCCGTCCGCTCGGCCAGCTTGCGGACTTCGTCGGCGACCACCGCAAAGCCGCGCCCCTGCTCGCCGGCCCGCGCCGCTTCAATCGCCGCATTCAGCGCCAGCAGATTGGTCTGGCCGGCGATGTCCTTGATCACGCCGGCAATCGACGACACCTGGCTGGCCCTTTCTTCCAGCGCCAGGATGCGCCCGGAGGCGTCGCTGACGGTGCCGGCGATCCGGGAAATGGCATCCGCCGCCTGGCCGACCCGGCTGCTGCCTTCGCTGGCCAGCTCCATCGCCTGGCGGGAGTTCTGCTCGGTTTCCCTGGCGCTCTCGGAAATATGGCTGGAGCTGACGGTCAGCTGCTCGATGCCGGCGGCCATTGCCGATGTGGCGTCGGCTTGGCCGAGGCTGGACTGGGCGACATCGTCGGCAGCCCGGCCGATCCGCTCGGCGTTATCCACCAGCACGGTGATGCTGCCGTTGATTTCCCCGATCAGCCGTTGCAGCGAGGCCACCATGTCGGCCAGCGCCGCCAGCAGGCTGTCCGGATGGCTGGCTTCGACCTTGACCCCGAGATCACCCTGGGCCACCCGCCGCATGGCCTCCCGCGCTTCCCGCGGTTCGCCGCCCAGCTGGCGCAGCACGCTGGCGGCGATCTTCCAGCTGACCAGCCCCAGCAGCAGCATCAGCACCAGCCCGCCACTGCCCAGCAGCGTCAGGTTGTTGCGGAATTCCTTTTCGACATCATCAACATAGATGCCGGTGCCGATCACCAGCTTCCACGGCGCAAACAGCGTCACATAGGAAAGCTTGGGCTCGGCTTCCTTGCCCCCCGGCCGGGGGAACCAGTAATCGACGAAGCCGCCGCCCAGCTCCGCCTGGGCGACCAGCTCCCGGACCAGATACTTGCCGCGGGCGTCCTGCATTTCCCGCTTGTTCTGCCCCTCGAAGTCCGGACGGGCCGGATTGAGGAAATAGACGCCGTCCTGGGCGAAAACAAAGTAGTAGTCCCCCTGGCCATAGCGCAGGCCGCGCAGGGCTTCCCTGGCCGCCGCCTTCGCCTCATCCTCGCTGAGTTTTCCGGCAACGCTGAGGCCGTGGTAATGCCGCAACACCCCGACGCCGACCTCGACCAGATTGCGGGTCTTTTCCATCCGGTCCGCCAGCAGGTTGCCGTGCAGCTTCCACAGCGAGGTGGCACACAGCAGCAGCAAGCCCAGCAGGGTCAGCGCCAGCAGGATACGCATCCGGGATGAAACCCGAAGTGATGACAAGGACAACATGGCTTTCGCTCCTCTGGACGGTCATTTTTAGTGGCCAATACCGGGAAATGGCCCCGGCTAGGCGCTTTGGGTGAACGGCGCTACCATACTCCTCCCCCTACTTTAGTAATACCCCGATTCACGGTGGGACTCCGTTTCAAGTTCTTCAATCGGCCGGCGTGCGAAACGATGCACATTGGTTCCTGCCGTCGCCCGCACTAAAATGGTGCAGCTCAACTGATTCCGGCCGGCCTGGCCGGAAAGCGTAATGACCGACAAGCTCACCATCCTCGCCATCGAACCCTCCCGCTCCTTCCGCGCCCTGCTGGGCTCCCTGGTGGAAGGCATCGGCTACCAGTTCCTCGGCTGCGCCGAAGTCTCCGAAGCGGAAAGCCTGCTCCAGGGCAACCAGGTCGATGTGATCTGCCTGTCACCCAACACCTCCTTTGGCCCCGTTTCCGCAGTACTGGTTCATTTGCGCTGGACCCTGGGCCTGGAAACCGTGCCCATCATCCTGCTGACCTCCGACGACAAGCCGGAGCTGCTGCGGGCGGCGATGGAAATCGGCATCACCGAGGTCTTCAACAAGAACGACCTGAACAACCTGATGGCCTACCTGCAGGTGGTGCGCGACAGCCAGCAATCGCTGCAGGAGCAAAGCACCCGGGTGCTGCTGGTCGAAGACAGCCCTTCGGTCGCGGCGGTGATCCGCCGTTGCCTGGAAGACGAAGGCCTGGAAGTCCAGGTCACCGACAACACCCGGACGGCGCTGGAGTGGTTCCATGCCCGGCCGTTCGAAGCGGTCATCACCGACATCGTCCTCGAAGGCAGCGAATCCGGCGTGGTGCTGATCCAGAAACTGCGGGCGCTGCCCGAGTCCGGCGGCGGCCAGGTGCCGATCATCGCGCTGTCCGGCTTTGCCGATCCGTCCCGGCGGCGGATTGCGCTGCATTCCGGCGCCAACCTCTATCTGCAGAAGCCACTGGACCTCGACGAACTGCTGCTGCACCTGCGGCATCTGCTGCTGACGGCGCGCCGAGTCCCGGAGCCGCCCCCGGCCAAGGTGCAGGACACCGGCGCCAGCGCCGCCCGGATGCAGCATTTCGGCCTGACGCTGCAGGAAGTCCGCGTCGCCGACCTGATCACCCACGGCCTGACCGACAAGGAAATCGCCCGCGAACTCAACATCAGCTACTGGACCGTCCGGACCCACGTCGCCAACATCTTCCGCAAATGCCAGGTCGACAACCGCATCGGTCTGACCAAACTCTGTTTCGACAACCCTTGATCGAACTTGCCGGCGGTTCCGCCGTCCGGCCCTGAAGGAGGGGGAATCATGAGCAACCCCACCCTGCATCACCTGCCCCTGGACCCTGTAGC